>CAZUBX010000026.1:0-37271 GCA_964619035.1 uncultured Syntrophaceae bacterium
CCGGCAGCGGCGAGGAGGCCCTGCGGCTTCTCCCGTCGCATGATATCGACCTCGTCCTTTTGGACATCCGCCTGCCGGGCATCAATGGCCTCGAGACCCTCAGCCGCATCCGGCAGCTCAACGGGAAGGCCGTGGTGATCATGATGACGGCCTACGAGGACGTGAAGTCCGTCATCAGCTCCATGAAACTGGGGGCCTTCGACTACCTTGTGAAACCCCTCGACATCGAGGAGCTCGATCTCATCATCGAACGCTCCCTGGAGACCCTCAAGCTGAAGCGGGAGGTGGAAGAGCTCCGGAAACAGTTCGTCAAGGACTACAACCTCGAGAACATCGTCGCCCAGAGCCCGACCATGAAGCTCGCCATGCGGCTGGCCGACACCATCGCCCGAAGCTACGACACGACGGTCCTCATCGAGGGGAAAACGGGCACGGGTAAGGAGGTCATCGCCCGACTCATCCACCATCGCAGCGACCGCTTCGACAAGCCCTTCGTGAGCATCAACTGCGGGGCCATCAGCAAGGACCTCGTGGAGAGCGAACTCTTCGGCTACGAAAAGGGCACCTTCACCGGTGGGCTCCAGGAGGGCAAGAAGGGGAAGTTCGAGGCAGCCAACGGGGGCACGGTGCTCCTCGACGAGATCAGCGAGCTTCTGCCTGCCGCACAGGTCAAGCTGCTGACCTTTCTGGAGGAAAAGGCCTTCTACCCCGTGGGCGGCTCCGAGAAGAAGCACGTCGATGTGCGGATCATCGCCGCCACGAACAGGAGCCTCGAGGAATGCATCCGGGAAGGCACCTTCCGCGAGGATCTCTATTACCGTCTCAACGTCGCCCGGATCACCATCCCGCCCCTGAGGGAGCGCAAGGAGGACATCGCGGCGCTCACCCTTTTTTTCATGGACAAGTTCAACCAGCGATTCCGGAAGAATTTCCAGAAAGTCACCGATGATGCCGTAGGCCTTCTCATGGAGCATCCCTGGACGGGCAATGTCCGGGAGCTTCGTAACGCCATTGAGCGGGTCATGCTGATGGAGGAGGGGCCCGAGATCACGAAGGGCCATCTGGATTTCCTGACGAAGACGGCCCCGCTTTCCGACGAGGCGGACAGCCCGGCGTGGAAGATCCCGCCGTCTGGCCTCAACATCGACGACATGAACCGGGATCTCATCGTCCAGGCCCTAGAACGATGCGGGGGAAACAGGGCCCAGGCGGCCAAGCTTCTGGGCATGTCGCGCCCCACCATGATCTACCGCATCGAAAAATACGGCATTAAAGTCTAGCGATCGAACGCCAATTCCCCTGCTCCCCGCCCATGCGCTGAGAGCTTTCTTTGCCCTGTCCCCTCGTCCCTACCCCCTTGTCCCCGGTCCCTTCTCTTTCTCCACCGGTCACTGTATGATGATCCAGCGGTATTCCCTCACATGATCCAAAAATTCGAACACGAGCGCCTGCGCATCCGTGGAGCACGCCCGGGCGTTGAAGATGAAGCGGGCCTTCTCCACGTTGGCATACCCGATCAGCTCCAGGAGGCTTCCTGTCTCGATCTTCCGGCCCCAGGCGCGGGCAACCTGCTCAAGATGGGAAAACCGGATGGTGTACTCCGAGTGGGCCGTCAGGCGGATCTCCCGCGGCCAGCCGCCCGTTGCGAGATCCTTCACGAGAAAGGGCATATCACGGGGGATGATGGGGTCGCAACAGTGCTCGGAGAGAAATGCAGGGAGGCCCTTGCGGCAGATCGCCTCGACGAGCCGGATTGCCCCGATATTGAAATGGAACAACCCGTCTTGCGGGATGCCCAGCCTGTAGCGGTCGATAAGGGCCGCCGCTTCGGGAGGGAGCCGCTTCGGGTCGAGCTCCGTCCATACCGGCAGATCACCGATCATCTCGTTGATGAGGAAGAGATCCACGCCGGAGATCGCGGGCAGGACCTCGAGGGCATCGCCCAGGACACAGCTCACCCGGTCCTTCCAGGGATTGAGCGCGCGCTGCTGCCTCCCGAGAAGGATCCGGGAGAGGTCCAACATGACCACCCGTTCCACGAGATCCCCGTGGACCTCCAGAAGTCCCCTCATGAGGCTCCCGTAGCCGCCGCCGATCTCGCAGAGGCGGCAGCCCTGTCGCAGAACGCCTTTCTCCCGCAGCCGATCGCCCAGGATGGCCCCGTAGGTCTTCACGATTCCCAGTGCCCGGAGGTAAGGAGAGCCGGGATTCCCCAGGGACTCGCAGATGGTGAATTCCGTCATGAGATCGACGGGGTGGTGGAGGTGGTAATGGCGGGTGTCGTGAAGGGAGGACATGGGGGGTTGACCTATTTCCTTTCGTCACGGCGTGCGCGGGTGTATACAAACCCTTATCAGCAAGCATCATCTTCCGTCAAGTGAGGCCCCTTTTGATCGACCCATCACACATTCCCTGCCTGCGTTGCGGGACCTGCTGCATGGCCGACATGATCGCCGATGCCGACGCCGAGGACCTCGAGCGCTGGAGACGCGATGGCCGGGACGATATCCTGCGGGTCTACCGGGACGCGCGCTGGATGGGGGATCACTTCATCTCCGTCACCACGGGGATGACCATCCACGATTGCCCCTTCCTGGACTGGGAAGGGGGTTTGTTCACCTGCAGGATCCACGAGACGCGGCCCCGGGTCTGCCGCGCATTCGAGCCCGGCTCCTCGGAGATCTGCCCGCAGTTCAGAAAAGAGCCTGACCGTTGACAGGTGCCCGATTCTCTGCTATTTTCCGCCAGTCCTGCAGGTTCCATACAACACGCCACACCTTAATGATCGACCCTATAGAAGGAGGGGATGTTATGAAGAAATTTATGTTTTTCCTGATGGCGTTCTGTCTGCTCACCGCAACGGCCTATGCCCAGGACACGATCAAGATCGGCCTGATGGCTCCGCTGACGGGCTCGTTCGCCAGCGAGGGCGCGGAGATGAAGCAGGTGGTTGAGCTGCTCGTGGCGGATCTCAACGCCAAGGGCGGCCTTCTCGGCAAGAAGGTCGAGCTGATCACCGATGACGACGGCAGTGATGCCCGCACGGCAGCCCTGGCGGCCCAGAGGCTTGCCACGAAGGGCGTCGTGGCCGTTATCGGCACCTACGGTTCCGCCGTGACCGAGGCCAGCCAGAACATCTATAACGAGGCCAAGATCATCCAGATCGCCAACGGCTCCACGGCCATCCGGCTCACCGAGAAGGACCTCAAGTACTTCTTCCGGACCTGCCCCCGCGACGACGAGCAGGGCAAGGTGGCCTTCGACACCATCGTGAAAGCCAAGGCGAAAAACGTGGCCATCCTCCACGACAACAGCACCTACGCCAAGGGGCTTGCCGAGGAAGTGAAGCCGCAGCTCGAGAAGAAGGGCATCAAGGTCACCTTCTTTGACGCGCTCACCCCGAAGCAGAGCGACTACACGGCCGTGCTCACCAAGATGAAGGGCGCCAACCCCGACCTCGTCTTCTTCACGGGTTACTACAGCGAGGCGGGACTTCTGCTGAAGCAGAAAAAGCAGATGAACTGGAAGGTGCCCTTCCTGGGCGGCGATGCGACGAACAACCAGGACCTCGTGAAGATCGCCGGCAGGGACGCCGCCACGGGCTTTGCCTTCATCAGCCCGCTGCTTCCCCAGGACCTGCCCTCCAAGCCCGCGAAGGAATTCCTGACCGAATTCAAGAAGAAGTACAAGAATCCGCCCACCTCGATCTACTCGATCCTGGCCGGTGACGGCTTCCGCGTCGTGACGGCGTCCATCGCCCAGGCCAAGACGACGGATCCCGACAAGCTCGCCAACTACATGAAGACCCAGTTCAAGGACAAGGACGCCCTGACAGGCTCCATCTCCTTCAACGCCAAGGGCGACCGGGTCGGCGAGGTGTACCGCTTGTACAAGGTGGACGGCAAGGGAAACTTCGTCCTGCAGAAATAGTTCTGACGCGATGCCGGTCCCTGGGGCTTCGGCCCCATGGACCGGCTTTTTCATTGGATCTGCCGGCGCGCCGCCGGGACCTCGAATCCCCCTGAGCCCTTGGTCATGCGCCGGAGGTTGAGGGGGATTTGACGTGTTGACGTTCTGAAGGATCGCCTGTGGAAGAGTTTTTTCAGCAATTGACAAACGGACTGGCGGTAGGAAGCATCTACGCGCTTATCGCACTGGGCTATACCATGGTCTACGGGGTGCTGAAGCTCATCAACTTCGCCCACGGGGACCTCTTCACCATCGGTGCCTACCTGGGGATGACCCTGCTCGGCTCGTTTGCGCTCCACGAGACGATCGGGCCGTTTGTCGGTCTCGTCGTTCTCGCCCTCATGGTAATGGGGCTCGTGGCGATCCTGGGGGCCATCGTGGAGCGAACGGCATACAGGCCGCTGCGCGAATCGCCGCGCCTCTCCGCCGTCGTCTCGGCCCTCGGGGCCTCCATCTTCCTGCAGAACGCCGTCATGCTCCTCTACGGGGCCCGCTTCCAGGTCTACCCCGAGGACCTCATCCCGGAGACCGCCATCGACCTTTTCGGCCTCTACATACCCATGGTACGGATTCTCGTGCTCGCCGCGTCGCTTGTCCTTATGGCTGCGCTCTACACCTTCATCCAGAAGACACGGATCGGGACGGCCATCCGGGCGGCCGCCATCGACCAGGACGCAGCGCGGCTCATGGGGATAGACGTCAACCGGGTGATCCTGCTCGTCTTCCTGATCGGCCCGGCCCTGGGCGGCGCCGCGGGGCTCATGGTGGGGCTCCAGTACGGGCAGATCAACTTCACCATGGGCTGGACCTACGGCATGAAGGCCTTCACTGCGGCCATCCTCGGCGGGATCGGGAACATCCCCGGCGCCATGCTGGGCGGCCTGCTCCTCGGGGTCATCGAGGCCATGGGGTCGGCCTACATCTCGATTGCCTGGAAGGACGCCATCGCCTTCTTCGTCCTCATCCTGATTCTCATCGTCCGGCCCACGGGGCTTTTGGGCGAGAGGGTGGCGGACAAGATATAAAAAAGGGTCCAGGGGACAGGGTCAAGGGTTCAGGGTAGAGAGAAAAATGAAACACAAGAGCCTGTACATATACGGGGTGATTTTCGCCGTGCTGGCGGTGGCCCCAACTTTTCTCAACCCCTACTGGGTGGACGTGCTCAACAACGTGGGCCTCTACGCCATCCTGGGGCTCTCGCTCAACCTCATCGTGGGCCACGCGGGGCTCTTCAACCTGGGGCACGCGGCCTTCTTCGCCGTGGGGGCCTACACGGCGGCCATCCTCAACACGCAGTTCGCAATCCCCGTGCTGTGGCTCCTTCCCGTCTGCGCGCTTACGGCGGGTCTTTTCGCCGGTATCATCGCCCGGCCCATCATCCACCTGCGGGGCGACTACCTGTGCATCGTCACGATCGGCGTGGGCGAGATCCTGCGCATCGCTCTCACCAACGATCTTTTCGGCATCACCGGAGGGCCCAACGGCATCTTCGGCATCTCGCGGCCCACCGTATTCGGGTACGTGATCCGCAAGCCCCACGAGTTCTACTACCTCATCGGGACATTCCTTATGATCACGATCTTTCTCTTTCACCGCCTGGAGAACTCCCGCTTCGGCCGAGCCGTCAACTACCTGCGCGAGGACGAGACCGCCGCAGAGGGAAGTGGGATCAACACGTCGCACTACAAGCTCGCCGTCTTCGTCCTGGGAGCGGCCTGGGCGGGCATGGCGGGCGACATCTTCGCCGCCAAGATGACCATCATCGCGCCCGAGTCCTTCAATTTCTGGGAATCCGTCGTCATGTTCGCCATCGTCATCCTGGGCGGATCGGGAAGCATCCCCGGTGTGCTGCTCGGGGCGGTTCTTTTCGTGGGCCTGCCCGAGGTCTTCCGGGACTTCGCCGATGCCCGCATGTTGATCTTCGGCGCCGCCATGGTCGTCATGATGATTGTCCGCAACGAGGGAATCCTGCCACAGCGGCCGCGGACCTACGCGCTTCCCGAGGCACGGAGTGCAGGGGGAACCCCATGAGCCTGCTGGGTATTCAGAACCTCACGAAGTCCTTCGGCGGCCTGATGGCCGTAAACGAGGTCTCCTTCGACGTGGAGGAGGGAACCATCGTGGGCCTCATCGGCCCGAACGGGGCGGGAAAGACGACCGTCTTCAACCTCATCACCGGCAACCACCGCTCCGACAGGGGAGAGGTCCGCTTCGAGGGCAAAGACATCACGAACTGGCTCACCCACCGCATCGTCAAGCTCGGCATCGCCCGGACCTTCCAGACGATCCGTCTCTTCCAGAATCTCTCCGTGCTCGAAAACGTGCTGGCCGGCTGCCACTGCCGGATGAATTCGGGCTCCGTCACGGCCATGCTCCGCATGCCCGGCGAGCGCAGGGAGGAAAAGGCGGCCCTGGCCAGATCCCTCAAGGAGCTCGCCTTTGTCGGGCTTGCGGGCCAGGAGATGCAGCTGGCAAAAAACCTCTCCTACGGCAGCCAGCGGCTCCTCGAGATCGCCCGGGCACTGGCGTCAGAGCCCAGGCTCGTCATCCTCGACGAGCCGGCAGGCGGGATGAACGAGCAGGAGACGGCGGCGCTCATCGGCACGATTCGCAGGATCCAGCAGCGGGGGATCACGACCCTTCTCATCGAGCACGACATGTCGCTCGTCATGAAGGCCTGCGAGAAGATCGTCGTTCTGGAGTTCGGCTCCAAGATCGCCGAAGGCGCGCCGGAAGCCATCAAGGGCGACCCGAAGGTCATAGAGGCCTACCTCGGGACGGAGGACTGAACCCATGCTGCTTGCGGTCCGCGACCTTCGCGTCAAATACGGAAACGTGGAAGTCCTCCACGGGATCAACGTTGCGGTGAAGGAGGGTGAGATCGTCGCCATCCTGGGAGCCAATGGGGCAGGGAAATCGACGACGCTGATGGCCGTCAGCGGAATCGTGAAATCCTCCGGGGGCGCCGTCGAGTTCGACGGAAAACAACTTCACAAGCTCAAGGCCCACGACATCGTCCGGGAGGGCGTGATCCAGGTCCCCGAGGGACGCCGCATCTTCAACACGCTCACCGTCGAGGAAAACCTTGCCCTGGGCGCCTTCGTGCGCGGCGATGCCGCACGCATCGCGAAGACCCGGGAGTGGATCTACGAGCTCTTCCCCATCCTGGAGGAGCGCCGCGACCAGTTGGGCGGGACGCTTTCCGGCGGCGAGCAGCAGATGCTTGCCATCGCCCGGGGCCTCATGGCCGAGCCGAAGATCCTGCTTCTCGACGAGCCCTCGCTCGGGCTTGCCCCTCTTCTGGTGAAGGCCATCTTCCGGACACTCGAGCAGATCAACAAGGCCGGCGTGACCATCGTGCTGGTCGAGCAGAACGCCCGCGTCGCCCTCAAGCTCGCTCACCGGGGATATATCATGGAAGTGGGAAACATCGTCCTCGAGGACTCGGCGGCGAACCTGCTGGCCAACCCCGAGGTCCAGAAGGCCTATTTGGGCGGATGAACGAACACTCCCCATTTCCCCCCTTTCGCAAAGGGGGGCAGGGGGGATTTGAAGCAAGGAGTTCGACATGGAAAAGAAAACGCAGACGCGGAAGGACCGGATCGAAGCCCTCGAGGACATCAAGCTCCGGGGGTTGTACCTGGGTGGCTATGCCATTACGGCGGATGCGGCGCCGATCGTCTTCGACACGCTGGAGTACCAGCAGCTGGTGGACCAGTTCTACGAGGAGAACAAGGACCTCGTCACAGCTGTCATTCACCGGGCCTGCCGGGAAAACTACGAGTTCTTCATGACCATCGTCGAAAAGGCCTTGATCCACTTCACTGAGCTGGATGCAGGCACATCGTGAGCGAGAGATTCGGCCGGAGGTTCAGGCGGCGTAAGCCGTTTCGGCCTTCTGCATGTTTTCCTTCTCCCAACCACGCCTTCGAAAAAGGTATTGACACCGGGAACCCCGTCGTGCGATTTAGACGAGGAAACGCGGTTTTCACATCCTCTGCGCCCTTTCATGCTCCCTGACGGCCCGAACGTCGGAAACGCCATGAGAACAAAGGGTATCAAAATCTTCCTCTGATCGAAAACCCGCGGCCCGCCGAGGCCCCGGGGATGGCCCCGTCCCGGTGACGAGGCATCGCCACAATTGCGTTGCGCCGGATTTCTGAACCTCCTGCATTTCGAGCACTGGCTCCACCACCCGCATGCTCGCAGGCCTGTCCTGACCGATTCGGTCCCCGGCTGGCCTTCGAGGCGATTCCTGATGCATCGCGGGGCAGCGGCCCCGGGATGCCCCTCAGAAGGAGGATTTCGATGTTCGCTCCCCTCCCCGCCATGAAAACGGAATTCAAGAAGTTTCTCCGAACCTATGGGGCCTCCGAGATCATCTTCGAGGAAAGCAGTGCGGGGGCGGAGATGTTTATTGTTTACTCCGGCCGTGTGCGCCTCACAACGCACGCCCCGGGGAATGAGGTCGTGCTGGGGGAGGTGGGGCCGGGCGATTTCTTCGGCGAGATGTCTCTGGTCGACTCGGCCCCCCGAACGGCAACGGCGACGGCCATTGCGGGGGACACTCAGCTTGTGGCCATCGACCAGGCCAAGTTCCTTTACCTGGTGGGGCAGCAGCCGGCCTTTGCGCTCACGATCATGCATGAGCTCTGCCGGCGCATCCGGCAGCGGTGGGCGCTTTACGACGGCCTCCTGAAAGGGGCAAGCTCCGATACCGGCGCCGCCCCCGCAGTCCCTGATCCCCGGGAGGGAAAAGATGTCCACCGATGAGAAGAAGACGAAGATCGTGGAGCTGAGGCCCGACATCTACCAGTTTCGTGTCGAACGGCCGGGCAGCCATGTCTATCTCATCCGGGGACAGGTGAAAAACGTTCTCATCGATGCGGGAACGGCCTACAACTTTGAAAACCTCCGGGACTGCCTCGCCGAGCTGGGCCTGGAGCCCAGCCAGATTCACCTGGTCGTCCTCACCCATGAGCACTTTGATCACATCGGGGCGAGCCCCTTCTTTTACGAAACGGCGGTCCTGGCGGCGCATCGCCTCGCCGCCAACAAGATCCAGCTCCAGGACGAATTCGTCATGATGAGCAAGTACTTTGACCGCTTGGCGAAGCCTTTCCATGTCGATATCTGCCTTGAGGGCGAGACCATCATCGAGCTGGGCAACTACCGGTTGACGGTTCTCCACACGCCCGGGCACACCTCGGGGTGCATCTGCCTTTACGAGCCCGATCACAAGCTTCTCTTCACGGGTGACACGGTGCTCTCCGAAGGGATCCTCTCTGGGGTTTTCCCTTCAGGCAGCATCAGCGACTATCTCATGTCCATGCAGCGGCTCCACTGCCTGGTCGTGGATGAAATCTACCCGGGGCACGGCCGGGTCTCCCAGAACCCGAGGGAGGACCTGGAACGTGCCATCGAGGAGACGCGGCTGCTCTTGGAGGAGTCGAAGGTGCTCTTCGAGGCCCTGGACACGAAGGCCACCTTCGAGAGGCTCTTCTATTCTTGGAGGAAGTTCCCCCTGCCCAGGGGGTGAGGGCGCGCAGACACAGCCCCTTGAGAACGGTTGGCCGGGCCTGCCACCGACGGCAGTATAGGGGTTTCATCCACATTTTATCCACATTTTTCCAATATTGCTTTTGCAGGCCAGAATTATTAAGCGTTTGGGCAGGATTGGCACCTTCTAATCCCTCGCCGAAGACAGGGACGATTTCAGCGTATAGAGCGCTGCTCATAAGGCTGCACGAAAGTATGTGTTTTGTATGGCCCGGGCTCGAATGTTGAAGCGATGATCAACGATCACGGCAGCCTGCACACCCCGGGACCCGGCCACGACGGACCGCGCAAGACGTCTCCCCCGCACCAACTTCACCACACGTCAAGACCAGACCGTTCACCGGCGCCAACGCCGGGTGTCGTTTTCGCGAAGGCCGGAAACCAGTTCCGTTAAGGTGAAGTATCTTCATGTCCGGGTGAACCACGAGCGACATCTTTTTTCTGAAGGTCATTGCATATGAAGTGTCCGAATTGTCATTTCGACAACAGGGAAGGGGCCAAATTCTGCAATCAATGCGGCGATCAATTTGGGATTGCCTGCCAAAATTGCGGGAGCAAGAATCCGCCGGGCAGCAAGTTCTGCGATGAATGCGGTCAAAACATAGCCATTTCCCCTGAACCGACCCGAAGCGAACTCACCCCCCGTGAGAAAATCGAAAAGATCCAGAAATACCTTCCTGGCGGCATTGTCGAGAAAATCCTGTCCCAGAAGAATAAGATTGAAGGCGAATACAAACAGGTCACGGTCATGTTCTGTGACATGATGGGATTCACTCCATTGACCGACAGGCTCGGCCCGGAAGAGACATACAATACAATGGACCAGGTCTACGAGATCCTTATTAAGAAGGTCCATGACTATGAAGGAACCGTCAATGAGATGACCGGTGACGGCATCATGGCTTTGTTCGGTGCCCCGATCGCTCTGGAAGATGCTCCCCAGAGAGCGATTCGATCCGCCATGTCTATTCATAGAGAGGTCACCCGATTCAATAGCAAGATGAGGGCAGAAAAGGGGGACTTCGCCCCCATAAAGATGCGCATTGGTATTCACACTGGCCCCGTTGTGGTGGGTACATTAGGAAATGATCTTCGGGTGGAGTTCAAGGCCGTGGGGAACACGGTCAATCTTGCAGCCAGAATGGAGAATCTGGCGGAACCGGGAACCACCTATATCTCTGAGGATACCTTCAAGCTCACGGCAGGTCTGTTCCGCTTTGAGTCGCTCGGAGAAAAAAAGATTAAAGGAAAAGATGACCCAGTCCATGTCTACCAGGTTATTGCGCCCAGCACGAGCCGGACGCGGTTTGATGTCAGTGCCGAAAGCGGGTTAACACCCTTTGTGGGAAGAGAACGCGAACGGGAGCTTCTCCTGGACGGATTCGAAAGGGTCAAAGAAGGGAGGGGCCAGGCCATGTCCATCATTGGCGAGGCAGGCACCGGCAAATCCCGTCTCCTCTATGAGTTCAGGAAGAGCATCAACAATGAGTCCGTCACCTTTCTTGAGGGACGCTGCCTCTCTTACAGCAGGAACGAGGCGTACCACCCCCTCGCGGACCTCCTGAAGTCCAATTTTGACATTCGGGACACCGACGGCGACAGGGAGATCAGAGACAAGGTTGTCTTGGGCCTCAAAATGTTGAAGGTCGATGAAGCGTCAACGCTTCCCTACCTTCTGGAGCTTCTTTCCGTCAAAGAGAGCGGTATTCACAAGATCCCCCTGAGTCCGGAGGCCAGGAAGGACAGAACTCTGGAAGCTTTGAAAAAAATCACCCTCAAGGGGGCGGAACTCAAACCCCTGATCATGGCAATAGAAGACCTGTACTGGATCGACAAAAGTTCCGAGGACGTCCTGAAAGAGCTGGTGGAGATCATCCCGGGAGCGAGAGTCTTTATGATCTTTACCTACAGGCCGGGGTTTGTGCATACCTGGGGAAGCAAATCCTATCACAGCCAGGTGACCCTGAACAGACTCTCGAACCGGGAAAGCCTGGCGATGCTGACGCACATTCTCGGAGCCCCGGATGTCGATCGAGACCTGGAGGAATTGATTCTGCATAAGACAGAGGGGATTCCTTTCTTCATTGAAGAATTCATCAAGTCTCTTAAAGAGAGACAGCTCATTGAGATGAAAAACCACACCTGCCTGCTGTCGAAGAGGATCAAGAAACTTGCCGTCCCGTCCACGATACAGGATGTCATCATGACGAGGGTCGACCATCTTCCGGAGGAAACAAAAGATGTCATCCGGGCCGGCTCCGTCATTGAAAGAGAGTTCAGTTATGATCTCATTAAAAAGATCACGGGACTTTCCGACACTCAGATTCTGTCGCATCTATCCGCGTTGAAGGACGCAGAGCTTCTCTATGAGAGGGGTATCTTTCCCCAATCGACCTATATCTTCAAACACAGCCTCACCCGAGAGGTGGTTTACGACTCCATCCTGACAAAAAAGAAAAAACAACTCCATGCAAAAATTGCCGAGGCCATCGAAGAGGCATTCAAAGAGGAGCTCTGCTACCATTACGGCATTCTGGCCAATCATTGCATCGCCAGTGAGAATCATGAGAAGGGAGCGGACTATGCAAATCTTGAAGCCAGAAGATACCAGAAGGCCGCTCTGTTCAAGGATGCCATCGGATACGCAAAAATGAGCGTCAACAGCCTGGAAAAGCTCCCGCAGTCAGAAGCCAACCAGAAAAAGCTCATTGACGCCAGGACTGCCCTTGCGATTTACAACCTGAGCCTGAATGATATGGTCGAAGCGAAAGATGCCGTTGCACCTATCATGGACCAGGTTCTGAAGATGAATTATCGGAAGAGCCTTCCCGCAATCTATGTCACCATGGGTACGTATTGTCTTGGCGTGGATGAAGATTTCCCAAAAGGGATTGACTACCTGAACAAGGCCATCCTGATTTCAGAAGAAGTCGGCGACGCTTTTTCATTATGGATGGCATGCTCTCAATTGGGCATCTTCCTGCCGCATTTCTGCGAATTTGATCAAGCGCTGACGTACTGCAACAAATGCGTTGAGCTGAGCAAACTCGCAAAAAACCCATTGGGAATGTCAATTTCTAAAGCGTATCTCACCTATATGCATACACTCCAAGGAAAGATCTCATCGGCCTGTCAATCCTGCCAGGAGCTGTTAAGCAGCGTTGAAGGATATGGCGACCCCTACATCAAGGGGACGGTCTATTCCCATTACGGAGGAGCCCTTTACTACAAAGGCATGTTTGAAGAGGCGGAGAAATATCTTTTAGAGGGATTGACATTCTGCAATAAAACCTCCCAGGTCGGCTGGGAGTCCATTGCAACGGCGCGACTCGGCTTCATGAGTTTTGACCGGGGATTGTACAGAAAAGCTCAGGACTACCATATTCAAGTCATAAGACTATTGGAAGGCGTTAAGATGCACCCTTCATGGGGAAACGTCCAGAAAACATGCCTGGCAAAGGCACGGGTACGCGCAAATGACCGGGATGTAAACCTCGCCGAGCTGTTCGAATATTATGAGAATAATAAAATGAGGTCCTATGAAGGCTTCATGGCAAGAAATATCGGCGATGTCATGCTGCATCTCGATGACAATCACTTCCCCGATGCGGAGACGTGGATTCAAAAGGCCATTGACGCGGACACGAGGAACGGCGCACGCTGGCAACTGGCAAGGGATCATGTCCTCTACGCCGAGTGGTTCAAAAAGAAGGACGACATGTCCCGGGCCAATGACCGCCTTCATCAAGCCATCGACATCTTCAAGGAATGCGGTGCGGACGGCTGGGCGGCACGCACACAGGAATCCCTGGTGGAACGTGCCTGACCGAACGTCCAGCCTCTTGTATTCATAAAGTCCCTCGAACAGAATCCACAATTTTTTTCAGGTCAAAACCAGGTGGCTTCAATGACAGCTAAGCTCGGCGTGCTGATCATACATGGAGTTGGGGGGGACAGAGAAAAATTGTTGGACAACATGAAAAACATGGAGAGAGATTTAAAAAGAAAAATCAAAGCATGTGGCGCCGATCCCGGACAAATAGGCTGGCAGTGCGTGGAATGGGATCATGTCTTAAAAAAAGATGAAGATGAAGTGTATAAACGTTTTTCCAGGGGTGAACATCTTTCCTTTTGGTCTATCTGGGGCAAATTGAGAAAATTCGTTATGGGTTACATCGCGGACGCCCTGGCCTATCGTCAGGTGCCGAACTGCTCCGGGCAAATGGAAAACACATACGACAAGATCCACGGTGTCGTCCATAAAGCCGTCACCAGGCTGAAAGCCGATCTGGGTGATGGTGACAAACCGGTTATCGTGATAGCCCATTCACTGGGTTCCGTTATCATGTCCAACTATATCTGGGACCGGCAAAAGAAATATCCGCCGGAGGAAAAAGATCGATATGGAGAGAATCCATTCGAGAGAATGGAAACATTAGCCGGTTTTATTACCTTTGGCAGTCCCCTTTCCCTCTTTGCGCTAGCCTTTCAGCCAAGAATATCTTTCGAATTTCCCCCGAAAGCCCTGCCTGAATATCTGAATGGAAAGGTGAAGTGGCTGAATTTCTACGACTCGGCTGATGTCCTCGCATGGCCATTAAAAGAATTGGGCGGCAGTTATAAAGCCACCGTTACAGACAGAAAGCTCCATGTTGGATGGACCCCGCGCTGCCATACCTCTTATTGGACAAAGCGCAATTTTACCGGCGAAGTGGCAAAATACATTTCCGACATCTTAACGGCGTGTCCATAGAATATGAGGCAAGCTGAAAGTAGCTGCCATCGCAGCCCGGAGCTCCGCGTCGCCATTGTGGTGCCTGCGAAGACGTTTCTCTGCCTCGCCGGTTCCCTGTGGGCACAGCGGTACGGCCCGCTCCAGGTGGCCTCCATCGCGCAGCAGGCCGGTTATTTCGTCCGGCTCTTCAACGAGGAGTTGGGGCTTAAAGTCTCTGCGGAGGAGCTTGCACAGCATTTTGACGTGGTCGGCTTTTCCTGCAAATCGGCCTCCATCACCAGGGCCGAAGCGCTGGCCCGCGCCATAAAAAGCGAGGCAGATAAGCTTGGCCGCCATGTGGTCACCGTGCTTGGAGGGGAACATGTCTCGGTGGGCGGAGACACGAGGTTCTCCCCCTGGTTTGACTACCTGCTGCGGGGTGAATCGGAGGAAGCGTTCCTTCTTTTTTTGAAAACGCTGGAGTCCGATCGCATGGAAGGCACGGCAACCCTCAATGCCTCTCTCGGAAACCTTCATCTCTGTGATCGGTTCGATAACATTCCCGATCTCTCCCTCGTGGTCGGATACGACGAAACCGTTAAAGGATCGTTATTCAAACAGCTCCCGTGGATATGGACCCTCAAGAACAAAAGGCTTCCCATGCTGATGTTTCAAGGGACCCGGGGTTGCCCCTATAACTGCTCGTTTTGTCCCACATCCCGCTTTTCGCGGGGCAAGGGCTACCGAAGACGAAGCCTTGAAAGCGCCGTAGCGTGTCTCGAGGAGCACGTGAGGAGATCCGGCATCCACAGGGTGATGTTCGAGGATCCGACGGCAGCCCTTCCCTTCGATAAGAATTCTCATCTGTTTTTCGAGGCGCTCGCCGGAAGCTCGACACGGATCAAGGCGACGCTTCTTGTGAGGAATGATCTGTGCGAAGACCGAAAGCTCCTTCAAGTGATGAAGGCGGCAGGGGTATTCAATCTCTGTGTCGGGATCGAGTCGCTGAGCGACGAGACTCGGAGTGATTTCAAGAAGAAGACCTCTTACGAGACGATCAGGAGGTCCGTGGACATCTTCCATGAGCATGGATTCGCAATTACAGGGCTTTTCATCGTGGGGTATGACACCGACCCTCCCGACACATTCCAGCGAATCCGCGACTTCATCAGCGAGACGGGAATCGAGAAATGGAGGGTCTCACCATTGAGCCAGCTCCCGGAATCACCGGATCAATTCATGCCGGTTCACCGCTGCTTTCTCTGGGATGAATTTGCCTGCTTCGGGTGCGAGGTCGTCGACTACTGCAACGGCGAATTTGTCATTTTCTACCCGAAGCACATGAAGCCATCCACCCTGCAGAAGAAGATCATGGAATTCAATCTCGCGGCCACCTCTTTAACAGATATGGTCAGGATGTTCAGAAATCGAGGCAAACTCACACCGGTGGTTCAGCGGGTGGGGAATAACCTGGTCCAGTGGATGGTGCAAAAGGAGATCGCCGCATCAAAGTATCTCGAGATAATCCAGGAGGTGGAAGGGGAATTCTACCTCGAACGCGACGGCAGCGAGCAACTGCAGGAATATCGACTGCTGAAGCGCTATCAGGCGAGAGCGCAGGATAAGGTCAACAAGTCTGTCGCAGCCCTGTAAGCTATGCGACCCGCAACGATCATCATTCGACGCTCGTTCTCCGGCCGGGATTCTCGATTGCAGAGAGAGATCCGGCTTAACGGGCCTATATTCATTGCTTGGGGAGGAAAGATAATCGTGAGCCCGCAAAGTGAGCATTCAGCACCGGACAAAGCGACAAAACGGTGGCAGAGGAAGCTTCTTCCCTTCATGATGGGTAGTGTTGCTGTCATGGGCCTGGTCTTCTTCGTTGTAAGCTTCATTCAGGTCTATTACCTCTACGACAAGGTCGGTCATACCCCCATGGATTTGAAGCCGATCTTTGCCGAGCATGAAAGAAGGCTTTCAGAACAGCCGGCGGCGCTGAATGACCGGGAGTATCTCCGTTGGAAGACGCTCGCGCTTCTGGAACAGGACGTGATTGCACGCCGCTACCAACAGGCCAACTCCATAATGCTTGCCCGTGTCTGGACTCGTTTCCTCGGCTTTATGACCGGCATGATTCTCTCCCTTGTGGGTGCAGTCTTTATTCTCGGCAAACTGCAGGAAGAACCAACCAAACTGGAAAGCGAGAGTAAGTTTGGGAAGTGGTATCTCAATACGTCTTCGCCGGGTATCGTGCTCGCGGTATTGGGTACTGTGCTTATGGCAATAACGCTTCTCGTTCAGTCTGAAATCGAAACACGGGATGTGGCCGTGTTCACACAATCAAGTGTGGGCGAATCCATACAGCCACCCCCTCCACCGCCCCCTCCCGAGACCGTGATGAATGGGAAGTCTCAGACGAAAACAAAAAGCCCAGCAGAGCGGGAAAAGGATCTCATGAAATAGATCTTCTCGTGGTTTCTGGACGAGGGTCAGCGCGAAAGGTTGAGCGGGGAGAAGCATGCAGAAAGGAGGAGTATATGCTGACCTGCAGAAGGGGGACGAGCTTGTGCATCACCGTCGTCATCCTGATTGTGACGGGTGGGGTGTTACTGGCTGATGCGGCGGCAAAGGACTACTATGCGCTGGGCAAAGCCTGCTGGGAGGCGACGGATTACCTGTCGGCCTACGACTACCTGAAGACCTTCCGGAAACAACCCAACGGCAGAAGACCGGATGTTGATTATATGCTTGGGACCAGCGGCTGCCGGCTTCCTGACCGGAGAGCGTGGGGACAGGAAGTGTTGGAGTGGATGCCTTACTGGTACGTGCTCTCGCCGCAGTTCAAGAACCAGATAAAAACTCAAATCGAAGTATGCAGGTCGATGGACAAAACCACCTTGCCTCATCCGCCTTCCGGTGTACCGGGAGCGATTCCGGTAGCGGGAGTGAGGGGGTCACCGAAGATCTTTTACGGGGTGGATCAGGATGTACCGATCAATAGCTATCCGGCCCGTGTAGTCCACCCGATTGGCCAGCAGGAACTGGAATCGCGAATAAAGCCCCTTGACCAGAAGAGCCAAGCTATCGAAAAGGTGCAGGGCATGCTTGCCCGTGCCGGTCTCCTTACCTTCAAGGTTCGAGGTTTCACTCATTTCATTATAGCGAGTGCGTCAAATCGTACACAGGAACAACTGGAGAAGATCGTCGGCCAGTTGGAGAGGTTCCTTTCCTTCCTCTCGAAAGAGTACGCAATCACCGCACCAGACAGTTTCATAACGCTCTATCTTGCAGCAAATACGCAGGAGATGCAGAACGTGGCCAGAAAAATACACGGTCTAGACGTGAGCCCTGCGACTATCGGCTACGCATTCAGGGATGACCTGAGTGTTGTGGCCGCGATCCCCGGCCAAACCATAGGCACCTTGTTTCACGAGTTGTTTCACTTGTGCGTGAGGAACACCTTCGGCAATATCCCACAGTGGCTGGACGAGGGCATGGCAGGCCTGTACGAGGTTTATGCTGTAAAGGGAAACAAAGTAGTCGGGCAGCCTAATTGGCGCGGCAGGGTGCTCGCTCAACTCTGGTGCATTCGGCCGTCTTTAGCCGAGCTGATTCAAAGCGACTGGTTTTCTGAAGACATGCCGGACTTCTACGAGGCAGGCTCTATTGAGGGCCGCTACCCCTCTGTCCGTAAACAGGCGGCATACATGGCCACGGCGCGATACTTCGCGTTTTACCTGCAGGAGAAGGGAAGAATGGCGGCGGTCTTTACGGCATTCCGTGACGTGGAGCCAGGCCAGACGAACGGCAACATCGAAGCCTTCACTGTGAAGCTGGTTGAGCGGACCCTTAACGAACCGATTGCTACCGTCCAGACCGATTTCGACAAATGGATGCAAACGGTGGAGAAAACCAAACCGCCAGCGTGCAACGGCACACCGAGCAGATAATCGGTGCCGAAGCGAGAGCAGTGCTTTTCGAGCGGATCGGTAATTGAACCAAGCGGTCCAGTACAAGAGATACCGGATGTATTCGGGTGAAAGCAACAGGAAGGGCAGGAGTCATTACTTCGGAGGTATGGGATGACACTGAAATCGATTCCGGAGATCCAGTGGAAAAATTTCCGGCCGCCTTTTGACTGGTGGGATTTCTTCAAGGATGCGGACCGCCATGCATTCCGCTTTGACGCATCCGATTTCGACATGTTGAATGCGTGGTGGCTCGTCGAGGCATCGACGCTGGCGTATTCGGAGCCTGACTTTGCCCGGAGCACATTCGCACGAGCCGGGCTTCCTGAAGTCAGGTTCTTCGACGGAAAGTCGACCCAGTGTTACGTTGCCGGTAACGACGACTTCATCATCGTGGCCTTTCGGGGCACCGAGCTCCGTTCGAGGGGTGAGCATGCCATGGCGTATGATGTTCTCGTCGACATACAGATCAATCTCGTGCCGGATGAAGGCGGGGGAAGGACGCACAGCGGCTTTAGAAAGGCCGTGGACGAGATATGGCAAGACCGGGAGGAAGAAGGGCAGCACATCACAGGGCTCAAGACCTCTCTGGATCAACTGTTGGAACGGAGAGGCAGGCCGATCTGGTTTACGGGCCACAGCCTGGGGGCAGCGGTCGCAACACTTGCCGCCCGCCGGTACGGCACGGCACGGGGACTCTACGCGTTCGCCTCGCCGCGGGTCGGTGACGCTGAATACAGGGACAGGTTCTCTATCCCGAGCTACCGTTTTGCGAACGATAAAGACATTGTGCCTCATTTACCGCCCGAAGGGCTTTACCAACATGTGGGCTCCCTGAAATTCATTGATGCGGCCCATCGGGTCGGCGATGAGGAGACCAACGCCCCCGGAGGCGTTCTTTCGGCCTTATTCGATGAGATCCGCGAAATCACGACACAACGAGGAAAGGGAGACGTCTTCAGCCTCCCCGACTGGATGATCCATCATGTTCCTGTTCTCTATTGCGTGCATATCTGGAACAACTACATACAACAGCAAGGATAATATCCGGACCTCAATCCCGTTTTGCCTCGACAGAGCCGATGGGGCAGGCCGTGAAAGGCAGCAGATTGGCCGGTGGGGATTGGGGCCGAATAGATGGTCACGGGCCGATTTTCATGCCCCGGAAGTCGTTTCCAGGCTTTAGGGCGCAGCGTGCTCTCCAAGTTCCGCCTGAACATATTAAGAGCTTGTTTTGCTCATGAAGAACAAACGCCGGGGTCATTGGTGGCCCTGGCGTCTCTGTTCCTGATGCTCGGCACAGGTCAGGCCGATTCACAGAGCCTCCCTGCCAGCAGGAACAGCAGGAAACAGCAGAAATGGCTTCGGTTGGATTTCCGGACTCTGCGATCCAGGTATCTTACGATTCGCTCCAATAACGCATCCTCGAAGTTGCGAAGGAGCGAGGCAGCGCCCCGGGAGGGGGTCCTGTTTTTGTCCAAACCGGCTTTATGAAGTTCCATGGTCTTGTCCGCCTTTCGCATTTCATGAGTCTTGCTTGTTTGACTAAAATCTACGCGCGAAAGGACCCGATGACCATATGAGCCGACTGCGGGTAAAATGAGGGGCTGTTCCCCCTATTTCGATGAAATAATTGAATATTCCCTGGCTTGACATTCCCCCCGCCCCGGGGGATCATATTAGCAGCTCATTTTAGGGAGGATGGTGTGAGCGCTGGTGAGCAACCGGCAGGTTACGGGGTGTAAGCCCGGGCCGCCTGTCTTTCCCTTCCACTACCGGGATCTTTCCCGCCCGTAACCTTCTGAGAAACTTTCTGAACTCTTCACCGGACGGCGGAGTTGTGCCCGCCCGGCGCGGGCTTGTTTTTCCCCGTCCTCCCGGAATCCAATCCAAACCGGACGTTTCTTCAGGGGAGGTGTGTGTCATGATCACGAAACTCCTGTTAATCTTCATCGCAGGGTTTGTCATCGACCTGCTCATCACCAAGTACACGAGCGACGTGGCCCAGAAGCGCATCTGGCGGGCGACTCTTTTCAGCGGGTTGATCACAGTCGCCAACTTCCTTCTTCTCACCGTGATCCTCAAGGATAGCGTCACGGACGGCGTCTACAGCATCATGGCCTTCGCGAGTGGAAACAGCCTGGGGACCTTCTTCGCCATGAGGAAGATCTAGGGCGAGGCCTTGCAGCGTGAGACCATGCCGGCGAATAATTTTTTGCATCGGACGGGGCTGTGATATAGTCAGCGCCATAGATGAATCGATGGGTCATCGCAGGCGAAGTGAAGCAATATCATGGGATTGCCGCGTCGCTTTGCTCCTCGCAATGACCCTGTTGTCGGGCCGTTCACTAAAGGATTCCCGGACGGGGCACCGTCCCAAAAACCTTCCGGAGGGGGTCATCATGAAGAAGTTTTCCGCTTTTGCTGTCCTTTTACTGGCTGTTTTCATGGCCGCTTCGGCGATCGCCCAAACATCGGATCTTGCCGGCGCCCGCCCGCCCTCCATTACCGTGGCAGGCACGGGCGAATCCCACGGCAAGCCGGACTTCGCCCAGGTCCAGGTGGGAGTCGTCACCGAGGCCGTCACGGCAGCCGAAGCGCTCAGGAAAAACAACGAGGCGATGAGCCAGCTCATGGTCATGATCCGCAAGCGGGGGATCGAGGACAGGGACCTGCAGACCGTCCAGATCAACGTCTCCCCGCGCTACAAGTATGACAAGAATCAGCAGGAGCCCCCAAAGATCGCCGGCTACCAGGTCACCAACGAGGTCCACGTTAAGGTCCGGAACCTCACCACGCTGGGTGCCTTCCTGGATGAGACGGTTTCGCTAGGGGCCAACCAGGTCCGTGGGATCAGCTTCGGTGTGGCCGAACCTGCGCAGCTCATGGACGAGGCGCGCAAGAGAGCTATTGCGGATGCGCAACGCCGCGCCAGGGTCTATGCGGAAGCGGCGGGTCTGAAGCTCGGAGGGCCGATACGGATCGACGAGCAGGCAGGCAGCCGTCCGGGTCCGTACCCGGCTGCGCGCATGGAAGCCGCCGTGGCCTCTGCGGTGCCGATCGCACTTGGGGAGCAGACGTTCAGTGTCACCGTGACGGTGAGCTACGCCATCGTCGACTCGAAGTAAAAGGAACGATTACCATGCCGCAAAAGATAAAGATCGTCGTCGGTTCCATAACCGTTGCGGCCGAGCTGTCCGACACGGACTGCGCGAAGGCCATCGCCGGGAAACTCCCCATCGAAGCGGTCCCGAACGAGTGGGGCGACGAATTCTACTTCACGATCCCCGTGAAGCTTCCCCTTGACGCAACGGCCACGGGGAAGGTAAAAATCGGGGACATTGGCTACTGGCCCCCGGGGCAGGCCCTGGCCATCTTCTTTGGCCGCACGCCCATGAGCACGGGACCGGACCCCGTACCGGCAAGCGAAGTGAACCTTGTCGGCCAGATTGCCGGTGATGCGTTATTACTGAAAAAGGCCAAAGGGGCATCGAAAATCCGCCTCGAAAAGGAGTGAATCCGTGAAGAAGATCGTCTTGCCCGTCCTGGTTCTTTTTGCACTTGCCCTCATCGGCTGCGCCGCCTCGCAGAGGCCCGTCCTGTACCCCAACAACTACCTGAAGACCGTGGGGAATGCGCAGGCTGATCGGGACATCAACGAGTGCATGCAGACGGCCGAGACCTACGTCAAGAAAAACCAGGACTCCAAGGTGGCCGAAGGGGCCGTAAAGGGTGGCGCCGTCGGCGCCGCGACGGGCGCCGCAGTGGGGGCCGTGACGGGCAATTTCGGCAGGGGGCTTGCCGCAGGGGCTGCAGGAGGTGCGGCAGGCGGCGCAACCCATGGCGCCTTCAAGGCTTCTGAGCCAAGCCCCGTCTACAAGAATTTCGTGAACCGGTGCCTCAGGGAGAAGGGCTACGAGCCCATGGGCTGGCAATAGCCGGGCTTGGCAGGCTTAGCAGGAACGACGTGAAGGTGATGTCATGAAAAAGGCGCTGATCCTGATCATTGCGGTGATACTTGCGGGATGCGGGACTGCCCGCCCCGTCCTGTACCCCAACATGCAGGTGCAGCAGGCCGGTGAAGTGCGGGCTCAGCAGGACATCGACGAGTGCACCCGGAAGGCAGAGACCTACGTGAAGGATAATCCCGCAGGCGACGTGGCAAAGAGCACGGCGGCGGGCGCTGTTGTCGGGGCCGCCGTGGGAGCCGCCGTCGGCGCGATCACCGGTAACTTCGGCCAGGGACTGGCGATCGGGGCCTCGAGCGGCGGTATCTGGGGATTCTTCGGCGGGCTCTTCCAGGCCGCAGAGCCAAGCCCCGTCCAAAAACAATTCGTCGAGCGGTGCCTGAGGGAGAAGGGCTACGAACCGATCGGTTGGAAATAAGCGGCCAAAAAAGACGCCGGCTCCCGGAATCAGGCGTGAAAATCAAATCCCCCTCAATCCCCCTTTACGAAAGGGGGAGGAAAGGGGGATTTTTTTGGCCTGCTGACTTATGGAGAACTGCCGGCTATGAGATTGCCGCGTCGCTATCGCTCCTCGCAATGACAGGAAATCACTTTTTCACGGGCCACTGATCACCGGTCACTGGTCACTTTTTTTATAAGTAAGGGAAGATTCCCTCTATAACCTTTTCAAAGTTCTTCTTCACGTTCGCCTTGCCCGTGACCATGCCCATGTGGCCGGGGAGCAGGTACTCCACGTCGAGCTTGGCGAGATTCTGGATGCTCTTCTTGAGGAGCTTGCTGTCGCCGCCGGGGAAATCGGAGCGGCCCACGTTCATCTGGAAGATCACGTCCCCGGGGAAGAGGGCCTTCTTCGCCGGCCAGTAAAGGCCGATGGAGCCCGGCGAGTGGCCCGGCACGATGGAGATCTCGAAGCTCTCGCCGTTCAGCTTCACCTCCCCTTCCTTGAGGGGCAGGTTCACGTCCACGACCGGGGCCTTCAGGCCGAAGAGCTGGTAGAGATGGGCGCCGGGGCCCTGCATGAATTCCATCTCGATTTCCGAAAGGGCGATCTTCACCTGCGAGCTGTCAAAAAGCGCCGAGGCCTCGTAGTGGTCCGGGTGCGAGTGGGTGTTGACGACGTACTGGATGTCTTCCTTTTTGATCCCGTCC
This sequence comes from uncultured Syntrophaceae bacterium, assembly GCA_964619035.1. Classification (GTDB taxonomy): domain Bacteria; phylum Desulfobacterota; class Syntrophia; order Syntrophales; family UBA2192; genus UBA2192. Next base: position 23,328 of record CAZUBX010000026.1, read on the forward strand.
TTGGCCATCCGCTTCAGCAGATCGGGAAGGTGCTTGCTGAGCCCCGGGTCGACGAGCGCCCCGACAGGACCCCCGATGAAGAAGCTGTTGCAGTTGTTCTCGAAATAGTTCGTCCACTCGTAGACGTAGAGGTTCTCGGCTAGTTTCATGTTCTCCCTGTCTCCCGGAAATGGAGTGCCCGATCCCTGATCGGGCTTTTCGGGCCGCTTGGGAAACGGCCCCTACGTATGATGAAACACAGTGACCTCCTAATCACAGATCGCGTGCCGAATCAACGGGAAACTGGAGAATGCTCTTGTCTTCGCCTTCCCCTTCGGCTATAGACCTTTCAATTGTCCCGTCAATCACACGCGACAGAGGAAGCCTGCCGATGGAGAGCCAGACGAAGGCCTATCTCTACGCCGGTGCCACCGTTCTTCTGTGGTCCTCCGTGGCCTCCGCCTTCAAGCTCACGCTGGCCCATCTGAGCTTCATCGAGATGCTCCTGGGGGCATGCCTCGTCTCCCTGGCGGTCCTCTTCATGATCCTCCTTGCCCAGGGAAAACTCGCCGTCCTCAGGTCCTGCTCCGGGGCCGACCTTGCGCGCTCGGCGGCCCTGGGGTTTCTCAACCCCTTTCTCTACTACGTCATCCTTTTCAAGGCCTACTCGCTGCTGCCCGCCCAGGAGGCCCAGCCCCTGAACTGGACCTGGCCCATCATGCTGGTGCTGCTCTCGATTGCGATCCTGAAGCAGCCCATCCGCTGGGCTAGCGTGCTGGCCATCGTCGTCAGCTTCACGGGCGTTCTCGTCATCTCCACCCGGGGCGACGTGATGGGCTTCCGCTTCACGAATTTGCCGGGGGCGCTGCTTGCGCTGGGGAGTTCGGTCATATGGGCCCTCTTCTGGATCTACAACGTGAAAGACAGGCGCGACGAGATCGTCAAGCTCTTCCTCAATTTCGTCTTCGGCTCGATCTTCACCCTCGCCGCCGTTTTTCTCTTCGGGGAGATCCGGGTGCCGCCGGCGGCAGGCATCCTGGGGGTCGTCTGGATTGGCCTCTTCGAGATGGGGATCACCTTCGTCACGTGGCTCAAGGCCCTGCAGCTCTCCCGCACGACGGCGCAGGTGAGCAACCTCGTCTACGCCGCGCCCTTCCTGTCTCTTTTCCTCATCCACTTCATCGTCGGCGAAGAGATTTTCCCATCCACCGTGGTGGGGCTTGTCCTCATCGTGGCGGGCGTTGTCGTCCAGCAGTACGCCAGCCGGACGAAAGGGGCGTGATCGATGGCCGGCTCCCTGGAAGAGATCCGAAAGAATCTTCTCGAAAGCGGGGCAGCCCTCGTGGGCTTTGCCGACTTGACGGCCATCCCGCGGGAGGATCGCAGGGGAATGGAACGCGCGCTTTCCATTGCCGTGGCACTCAACCCCGCAGTCGTCTCGCGGATCACGAAGGGACCGACGAAGGAGTATTTCCGGGAATACCAGCAGGCAAACGAACTGCTCTCGGAGCTCTCGCACCGGGCGGCAAAGCTGCTGCGGGAGCGGGGATTTGCGGCCGTCGCGCTTGAGCCCACAACGGAGGAATTCGATGCGGTGCGGCTTAGAGCGGGGCTTTCCCACAAGATCGCCGCGACGCGCTCGGGGCTGGGCTGGATCGGGAAGAATGCCCTGGTGATCACGAGGCCTTTCGGCTCGGCGATCCGGCTCACGACGGTCCTCACCGACGCCCCTATGGAGACAGGCCATCCCCTGGACGAGTCGCGATGCGGGACCTGCTCGGCCTGCGTCGAGATCTGCCCCGCCCATGCCCCGTCGGGGACGAACTGGCGCCTGGGGATGTACCGGGACGAGTTCTTCGACGCCCGGGCCTGCTGCCGCAAGGCAACGGAATTCTGCGAACGGGAGGGAATCGACTCGACGATCTGCGGCATCTGCATCGAGGCCTGCCCGTGGACGCGGAAGTACATCAAGAGAGCAGCAAGGAAAAAGGGGTAATTCATTCCCTCGTCCCTTGTCCCTTCTTTATGCCTCCCTCGACAGCGACAGCAGGTGCGCCTTGAGGCTTTCTTCCTTGTTTTTCAGGCCGAGCTTGGAGCGGATGTTGTTCCGGTGGAAATCCACCGTGGAGGGCGACAGGTTCAGCAGATCGGCAATCTCCTTTGTCGTCTTGCCGTCCTTGATGAGGTTGGCGACCTTCATCTCCGTGTGGGTCAGGTTGGAGGACGCGATGGAGAGGTTCTGCATGAAGGGGGCGATGATGTTGTTCAGGTTGGTCTCGATAACCGACAGGCACTCATTCTGCCGGGCGTCCAGTTTACTGTTTCGCAGCCGCTCGAGATAGGGAAACACAAGCTCCTGCACGTTGGTGACAATCTTCGCCTCGGAGTCGAGCCTTTCGCGCTTCATCTGGTTGAGCAGGACCTTGAGGGCTACGTTGATCTCCTCGAGGTTCACGGATTTGATGGTCAGCTCCATCTTGCCGCCTTTGGCCGTGTCGCCTCTTCTCATCTGCTCATAGAGGGTCCAGCGGTTTCTCAGCCGCCGGCAGAGGTGCTGCATGATCGTCATGGCGAACTCGGGGTGCTCGCCCACGATCTCCCGGAACTTTTTCTGGTTCAGAACGACAAGCTTCGTGCCATCCTCGTCCGCAATGGCCGTGGCGGTCCGGAAGGCGGAATCGATCACGGCCATTTCCCCGAAGAACTCGCCCGGCCCGATGGTGGCCAGGGTGACCTCGCGGCCGGGTTCCTTCGTCGAGAGCCGCACGCTGCCGGAATAGATGATGAACATCTCGACCCCGGTTGTACCCTCATCGAAGATGACCTCCGATTTCCGGTACTGCCTGATTTTTGCCGGGACCTTGAGCGAGGAGATGGTTTCGAGGACCATGGACCCTCCGGCAGAGTAAAAAGAAGCGGGGTTTCTTGCGGGATCAACCGAGAGACGAACCATGTGGACGACGATGGGTCTTCCTGTTGACAGGTGACGATTGCGTCGGCGCACCAGGTCGGCGAGATGTGACGGTCCCGGGGGACGCTGAGAGAAAGGGGCCTGGCTGATTCAGTATGTAATGGGGGGAACGGTGAAATGTCAAGTTTTAACAGGGTGGGGTCACGGAGCCGGAACGGCCTGGAAGGGGAGGCGGAAAAATGCGGGCTCCCCGCCTTGCGGTCGGGGAGCCCGGTTGTACGTTCTTTTTCTTAACCGATCAGGTTCTTGATTGCCTCGGAAACCGGGGAGGTGAACAGAGCGATCATCACTGCGTAGAGGGCGAAGGACCCGGCGGCTTCGCTCAGGTAGATCTTCTCGTACTTCTGCTTGAGAGAGAGGATCGTGAGCCCGCCGATCACGATGGCGCCAAGGTGGAAGTAGGGGAAGTTGTCGGCGCCGGCTGCGGCGTACTCGGCATAGCTGAATGTTCCGGTGATGAGAACGATCAAGGCGGTCAGGGCCAGCATCGAAAGCGACTTTTTCATTTTTTATGTCCTCCTTGTGACTGGTTTATTTCTTATCTTTGTCTTATGATATTGAAACGATCGTGCCAAGTCGGGTCTGCCGAAAAGAAAAATTATAATGGCTTGATATCATTGGACAATAAATGACGGTCCTCGAAAGGGGGCCCCGGCGGTATTGCTGAAAAAGGGGGGCTCGTTGAATGGAACGTTCAACGGCGTTGAACAAAAATTTAAAAAAGAGGGGCCGGAACCCCCTGTGGCCTCAGATCAACGGGCACAGGGCCCCGAAAGCGATTTTTTTTGCCCTCCTGAGTCTCTCCATCGCCGGCTGCGGGGCCCTTTCGGCAGCGAGGGTCCCCTGGGAGGCGGAGCGCCCTGACGGGTGCCAGGCGCTTTTCGAGAGGCTCGATGCCGTCGTCCTCGACAGGGGGGTACACGATGCGGCGGATGCGCCCATCCCCGGCTTCCCCTACCTGAGGGCAAACCGCTTTGTGGCCTCGCTTGCCGGCGGGCCTTCAGAACCTGCTGCGAAAACGGACTGGGTACAGTGGATGAGGGAGCTCGACCTGGCGGCTAGGGGGAAGGAAATCGCCAACCTGCCAGACGATTCCGTAAGGACGCTGGCGGCAAGCCGCAACGAGCTTGCCGGGCGGGTGGAGGTCTGTTCGGCAGCCCTCTACGATGCCGACCGTGTACGGCCTGATTTTTACGAGGAGCTCGGAGCGCGCGTCGCGGTGCCCGACGAGTACTCCAGCGCCCTGCGGCTTGTCGGACTCTATCCCCTGGTCACCATCCCCGAGTACAAGATCACCGAAGGGGTGCGCGAACGCTTCCGCGCCTGGTATGAGATGCCCTACGAAAAGCTCCCCGTGGAAGGGACCCTGCGGGTCTACAACCCCCCGAAGGGCATCGGCAGGGACGCCCGCGAAGAGATCGCGGCCTCGAGGCGCAATCCCCTCGGCATCCCCAGGCCTTCTGCCGGCGAGGCAAGGGAGCTGGCCTTGCGCTACGCTCCGGTCATCATCCAGGACGAAACAGCCCCCTATGACCGGGTGGGGCGGATTGTATGGAAGGCAGATGAGCTGACCGTCGACGGGGGAAGGCCGGCCGTCTACTATTACCTCTCCCATGCCCGTGTGAAGGGCGAGCCGGTCCTCCAGATCAATTACACCTTCTGGTACCCGGCCAGGGCGGGAAGCAGGGCGCCGGCAATCGAACATGGCCGTCTCGACGGCCTCACGTTGCGCCTGTCCTTCGATACTCAGGGGCGGCTGTTCATGATCGATCTCATGAGCAACTGCGGCTGCTACCATGTCTTCATCCCGGCGAGGGACCGGGTGGCCCGGACGATACGGCGTTACTACGAAAATGACCCCTTCGCACCCCAGGGGCTCCCGGAGAGTGCGGCGGGGCAATCCCTTGCCGTGCGGATTCTTTCGGGATGGCACCAGGTCCAGAGACTTCTGTCGCTGTCGCCTCCGCCGGATGGAATTCCCTACGAGTTGCTCCCCTACGAGATGCTGGAGAGCCTGGCCCGGGGGGACGGCGGCAGCGCGAGTGTTTTCGATGCGGAAGGCATCGCCAAAGGCTCCGAGAGGGTCGAGCGGTTTATCTTCTTCCCCACGGGTATTCCTTCCATCGGGAGCATGAGGCAGCGGGGCCACCACGCCATTACCCTGTCGGGGCGGACCCATTTTGACGAACCGGGACTGTTCGAGCATTACTTCGTGTTCAGGTGAGATGAAGCGCTGCATCCTTATGATTGCAATCGCCCTGCTGACCCTGTATCCCTTGGACTGCCGGGCCCAGGGCGGCACGGACCGTGAGCGGATCCTCGAGGTGGGAAAGCGGATCGAGGAGGCATACGGCAAGCTGCAATCCTATGCCTGCGATATCGAAGGGATCTATTTTAAGTCAGGCAGGGAGTTCGAGCGCTACGTCTTCCGGTTCCATTTCCGGAAACCGGATCGTTTCCGGATCGAATTCAGCCGCCCGTACAGCGGAGTGACGATCTTCTACACCGAGGGGGAGAAAGAACTCACTTCACGGCCCCTTGCCGCGTTCCCTTCGGTGCAATTCCGTTTTTCGGTCAACAACCCCCTGTTCAAGTCCCCCTCGGGACAGGCCGTGAACCAGATGCACCTCCGTTGCTTCCTTGGATTCTTGCGCGATAACGCCAGGACCCTGCCCCAGGAAAACGCCGACTTCAAATACGACGGGGAGAGCCTGTCCTTCTGGCTCAATGCAAAGGATTACGTCGAGGGGAAGTTGCCGGAACGATACCGCATCTATATCGACAGCAGGCTCTGGCTTCCCTCCCGTTTCGAGCGGTTCGATTTGGCAGGCACTCCCCTGGAGTACACGATTTTCACCAACTACAGGATCGATCCCGCCCTGGACGGGGCGTTCTTCGATTCCGGATACCAGGATCCGGCCGAGGGACCCGTCCGGCCGTGAAGCAGGGGTCAGGGTCCAGGGTCAAGGGTTCAGGGTTGTAAAAGAAAATGAACGGAAAGGAGATTTCATCATGGCGGATAAGGTGATCATCTACGGCAAGGTCGGCTGACCCTACACGGACAAGGCCAGGTCGGCCTATGGCGACAAGGCGGAGTATGTGGATGTGAAAAAGGATGCGGCGAGACTCCCCGAGATGCTGAAGCTCTCCGGCGGAAGGCGCGCCGTTCCCGTCATCGTCGAGGGGGCAAAAGTAACCGTGGGATACGGCGGGACGTGAGACGTCTGATTGTTCGGCCGTGGGCCGAACAGCTTGACCGGTGTTAAAAAAGGTTCAGGCCAACGCATGGACCTCTATGGTATCTTTGTCTTGGGCTGGACCCTTAACCCTGGCCCCTATACCCGATACCCTTTTCCTATCCCTTGATGCACCCGACGGCGCGGAGCTTGGCTACTTTTCTTGACAGCCCCGCGCCGTGGACGACGTTGATGACCTCGTCTATGTCCTTGTAGGCCTCGGGGATCTCCTCGGCGAGAGTGCCCTTGGCGGCGGACATGACGAGGACCCCGCGATCCTCCATCTCCCGGTGGATCGACCGGCCCTTGCTCGCCTTGATGGCCGCGGCCCGGCTCATCACCCGCCCCGCACCGTGGCAGGTGCTCCCGAAGGTCTTTTCCATGGCCTTTTCGGTCCCCACAAGCACGTAAGATCCCGTCCCCATGTCGCCGGGGATCAACACGGGCTGGCCCGTCTTTCTGAATTTCTGCGGAAGCGCCGGGTGCCCGGGCGGGAAGGCGCGGGTTGCCCCCTTGCGGTGGACGCAGAGGGTCATCTTTTTGCCGTCGATGATGTGCTCCTCGATCTTGGCGATGTTGTGGCAGACATCGTAGACAAGGCGCATGCCCAGCTCGCGGGGTCCCATGCCGAGAGCCTTCTCGAGGGCTTCGCCCGTCCAGTGCATGAGCATCTGCCGGTTCGCCCAGGCATAGTTTGCCGCGCAGGCCATGGCCGAGAGGTACTGCTGCCCCTCGGTCGACTGGATATAGGCACAGGCAAGCTGCCGGTCGGGCAGCTTGATCCCTATCTTGTCGACGTGCTTCACCAGTTTCGCCAGGTAGTCGTCGCAGACCTGGTGACCGAAGCCCCGGGAGCCGCTGTGGATCAAGACGGCCACCTGGCCCACCTCGATCCCCAGGGCCAAGGCCACGTCCCTGTCAAAGATCTCCTCGACGATCTCCACCTCAAGAAAATGATTGCCGGAGCCCAGGGTACCCACCTGGTCCTTCCCCCTCTCGAGGGCCCTTTCGCTCACCGCCTCCGGGTCTGCCCCGGGCAGACACCCCCCGTCCTCCATGGACTCCAGGTCGCCCTGGGAGCCGTAGCCGTTTTTCACGGCCCACCGGGCACCCTCGACAAGGACCCGCTTCTCTTCGCTGCGGGAGAGTTTCAGGGCCCCCCTGGAGCCGACGCCTGAAGGCACATGCTGGAACAAAGCATTGACGATCTTCGCCATCTGCGGCCGGATTTCTTCCCGGCGCAGGTTTGTCACCACGAGACGGCAGCCGCAGTTGATGTCGTAGCCAACACCCCCCGGCGAGACGATGCCGCCGTTAATGTCAAAAGCGGCCACCCCGCCTATCGGAAAGCCATAACCCCAATGCATATCGGGCATGGCAAGCGAGTGCTTCACGATCCCCGGCAGCTGGGCCACGTTGGCCACCTGTTTCGGGCTTTCGTCCTTTCCCATGGCCTTCATGAGCTTGTCGCTCGCGTAAAGGATCCCCGGGACGTGCATGGCCCCCTCCCGCGGGATTTCCCATCGGTACTCGTCAATGCGTCGCAGCTTGAGTTCAGACATCGAAGATCACCCTTGCCGCCCAGCCATCAGGGGTCTTGCGCACCTGAGCCTGGTGATAGGTCACGGCCTTTATTTCCTTGCAGATTTCGTGTTTCTGACCGTCGAAAGGCTCACCGCGGGCCTCTGCCTCGAGTGTATTTTCATCGATCTTTATGACGCGGATCTCCTTCAGAAGCCATCGCTCCCCATTGTAGAGATAGAGCACTTCCCGGAGAAAGTTGATGAGAAGATCCTCCGGGCTGTCCCCTTCCACCAAGACCCTGCGGGTCTCACGCAGCTCGACGCGGCCGAGGTCGGTGATGATATCGAATACGGCAAAGGCGGCGTTGGCAAACAGCACCTCTTCGCTTGTGCCCGTGATGGCAAGGCCGAGGTCGGCCGTGTGATTAAAGGTTGCGTAAGGCTTCATAAAATCATTCTAGTGACACCGGCATGCATCTGTCAACGCCCGGATAACGATCTTTGCCTGCTTTCTCGAAAATCCCGGTCTTTCATCGTCAATTTTGTCGAGCTGGCCATTTTCCTTCGGTTTTTCGCTGTTCCCCGAAGGTTTTCCCCTATTGCATCCTTTTTTGTTTCGACATTTATTGCCGTTTTCGGCTTTTTCCTCATTGCCCACACAAAGGTGAAAACAGCAAATAACGCTTAAAATTCAATTGGTTATTTTAATTTTGCCTCGTCGGCACGGAAGGTGCAATAACCATAGTCAACTCGTTCGACAGCGCGAGTGAAAATAGGAAACCGATAAAAGCGAAAAGAAGTAAACCAAGAAACAAACGATCTCCTCCAGGGAGGCGACTCTTGAAAGGGTCGTCTCCCTCCCCCCCTGCTAAAAAGACCCCGTTTAAGAACGGGGTCTTTTTTTTACAGAGGAAGGTCAAGATCATCATAGGTTCATGACCTTCATGCGATCCAGAATGTTCCGGATGACGGCCTCTTTGTGCTTGAGGGACCGGCGGAATTCCCGGTCATCGGTGTTGGCGATCTCAACGCGAAGGTCGTGGTAATATCGTTCGATAAAAGAGAAAAGCTCCTTCTCCTCTTCAGACGTCAGTTCCAGATTTCCCATGTCCTATACCTCCTTTCACGGCGGACGTGCCGTCCTCAGGCCCCCTGCTTTTTTACCTGTTCCTTCGTGGCCCCGATCGGCCAAACGGGGAAGATCTCGAACAGAAGGAGATTGATCCAGGCTGCGCGGCAGGCGATGAGCCCCACCGCATCGCAGTCGACTACGTAGATGGTCCGGCAGCCCTGGAGATCAAAGTACTCCGAGATCACCCGAACCTCCTTCGGCCACTCCCAGTTTGCCCGCTTGGTTCTGACCTCCCGTTCGTCCTGCGGATCCCAGGTGCAAATCATCATGAACAGCATATGACCACCTCCCGTTTTGACTTCGCCCCGGAACGGGCGCGGAGGACGGCTTCTGAAAAGAGCCCCGCGCCCCGATGACGGGGAACCGTTTGCTGGTGAGTTGACCTTTTGTGACGCTTACGAGTGGAAAATGCCGGGATTGAATTGCTGGGTTACGAAAGTGAGTTTGGAAAGGTGACTGCGGTGAAACGATGTAATTATTTATTACCGCCAGGCGGCCGACAAGTCAATAAAAAACCGCCGGCGAGCTTGATGCCCGTCCGGCGGAGCGTGTGCATTGCTTCTATGGATCGTCTCCGTCAATCCTTGAAAATTTCATTCAGGCGGTTCTGATTGAACCCCACGATCACCTCGCCGCCCACGACGATCACGGGAACTCCCGTCTGGCCGGAGATGCGCACCATCTCCTCGAGGCCGCTTTTATCGGTTGTCACGTCGACCTCTTTATAGCGGATTTTTTTGTCCCGAAACCAGGCTTTCGCCTTGTGGCACCAGGGGCACGTGGGCGTCGTATAAATGGTGGCCTCTGCGGGACGAATGCGGAATTCCTTCTTTTCCCCGGCGGGTCCTGCCCCCGGCCCCTTGTCTTCCGCTTCCCCGACGACGGCCTGGGCAACCTCCATCTTTCCTTCGGGAGGATTCCCGGAGACATGAACGACGCCCTGCTCGTCGACCCATCGGTAAAGGGTCGCAGCGTCGGAAAGGGTTGCAGTCGCCGAAACGCAAAGGGCGGCTGCGAGGATGAGAGCCATAGAAAAAATGGTTTTTCGCATTCGGGGTACTCCTTTGTGATGTCTGCCCCGACAGGACTTGACGCCCTGCCGGGACCCGCTTCCTACTACTATCGGTCCAACCTATGGATATCCTTAATCCGCCATCCTTTCAAGCGGTAATTTTCCATGGAGGCGGCCCGCTGCAGTGAGGATTTGACAAAATGGCCAAGTCAGACTATTAGTAGTCCCCTGTAGTCGTCCCCTGCACTGCCGCCTGCCCGTATGGCCAAGGCGAAGGGAATCAAAAAATAATTTCGGACGGAAAATCATCATGGAAGAAGAAAAAAGTTTCGCTGAACTCCTGGAGGCGGCAGACCGAATGCCGGTCCGGCTCAAGCCCGGGGAGAGCGTGGAAGCCGTGATCGCCAAGATCACGACGGATTGGGTGTTCATAGACCTCGGAGGAAAAACGGAAGGGATCGTCGAGAAAAACGAGTTCCTCGACAAGGAAGGGCAGCTGACGGTGAAGGAGGGGGACTCCGTCAAGGCCTATTTCCTCTCATCGCGGCACGGCGAGCGGATCTTCACGACGAGGGTCTCCGGGGAGGCGGCCCATCAGTATCTCGAAGAGGCCTGGCAAAGCGGCATCCCCGTGGAAGGCATCGTGGAGAAAGAAATCAAAGGGGGGCTCGAAGTCCGGATCGCCGGGACCTTCCGGGCATTCTGCCCCTTCTCGCAGGCAGGCCTTGGCCGTGGAGGGACGGCGGCGACCATCCTGGGGCAGCGACTTCCCTTCATCGTGATCGAGTACGGCGAAGGGGGCCGGAAGCTCATCGTTTCGCGGCGCAGGATCCTCGAAGAGGAAGAGCGCCAGAGAAAGGAAGCCATCAAGGGAACACTCCAGGTGGGCATGAAGGTGACGGGCACGGTGAGGTCCGTACGCGATTTCGGCGCCTTTGTCGACATCGGCGGCATCGAGGCGCTGCTTCCCATCTCGGAGGTCAGCTGGGGGCGGGTGGAGGATATCCGCGAGCGCTTCACCGCAGGCCAGACCGTCGAGGCGGTCATCCTCAACCTCGACTGGGTCAAAGACCGCATCACATTGAGCGTGAAGGAAACGCTTCCAGACCCCTGGGTAAACGTGGAGACGAGATACCCCGAGGGGTCCCGCCATCACGGGAGCGTCGCGCGGCTGGCCGACTTCGGGGCCTTTATCACCCTGGAGCCCGGCATCGACGGCCTCATCCCCATCTCCAGGCTGTCGAAAGGAAAGAAGATCCATCACCCGCGGGAGGTCCTCGTTCAGGGCGACACGATCGAGGTCGTGGTGGAATCGACCGACCCGGAAAAGCGGCGCCTGTCTCTCTCCCCGGTAGCACCCGAGGAGGAGCGGGAGGACTCCTACAGTCCCTATCTCCAGAAGGGCGACCGGGGTTTCGGCTCCCTGGGGGACATGATGAACAAAAAATCCCCGAAAGACAAGAATTCCTGATCGGGAAAGGTCGACCCGGCCAAAGAGGGATCTAGACCGTGAACCTGGAAACGATCCTCAGGCATCTCGGCGCGGTGATTCTCATCACGGTCTTCGTCCTTTTCATTTTCGCCCTCGCCTTGCGCGAGAGCCGGAGAATAAGGGCCCGCCAGGCGGTCCTGGAAGCCCTCGACGAGGAACTCGGGGCTCTCCGGCAGAAGATCTCCATCGCAACGACGCCGGAAGTCCCCGGAAAAAGAGTGGCCAGGGAGCTTGGCGCCGTCACCGCCGAAGGGGCAGCGGGTTCTGGCTTTCAACGCGTGGCGGAGAAAAGGGCCCTCCTGGGCCTCATGCAAAAGGCCCTGGCGCTGGGGGCCGATGCCGTCGTCAACGTCCGCCACGAAGGGCACATCCCCGGCAAGACCCCGTGGAAGACAGGCAGGGTGATCCTGGCCGGCAAGGCCGTCAAGCTTGCCGAATGAGAGGCGGCTGCTCCCATCCTTGTGAAAACAGACGACTTTTGGTACACTTCGTGCAAATAATTCTCGCCATGAATGACAGGCTCGTTTCTCGAGCGCGACGCCGGCGTTCCTCATCACTTCTTTTTCGTGCGACTTCCGTTCGGTAAACCCCGCGAAACCATCGAGGGAGAACGCGTCCGATAAACGGAAAAAGCCATACTATTCTCGTAGTTTAAAATCATACTGGCGTCGTATTGCAAAACGGGACGGGTCTGTTATCGTAGGAAATGCTCAAACAGGAATCCCCGCACCCCCGGGCCTCCACGAACGCCAGGAGAGGCTTTCGGCAGGAGCGGCGGCCCTGTTTCCGGGGGATGGCCCGAAAGGGTCCGGCTCAAATGTTGCGGATGAACAGGAAGTACCCAAGGTGAGAATGCCATGAAACACCCGCGTTTCAACATCAGTCTCTATGTGCTCGTCCCCGTCATCTTCGGGGGGATTGCCCTTCTTTCCGTCATTACGACGCACCAGATCCTGAAATACACGAGGCTCATCCCCGACCCGGAACTCTACCTGAAATGGTGGGGCATGGGAATCGGGGCCTTCGCCTTTTCGTGCGCGCTCCTCATCACGTGGCTCATGTTGAAGCCCATGAAGAGTTTCATTGACAAGATGAAGCTCATTCCTGCCGTGTCGAGACAGGCGAGGGGAAAAAAGCAGGGCAAAGGCGATGATATCAAGGAATTCAATGCCGTGTTCGAGCAGGTGAGCGATCTGCTCAGCAAGGTGGAGGGCAAGGCCCTGTTCCCGGAATTCATCGGGCAGAGCAAGCGAGTCCGGATCCTCTTCAACCAGATCATGATGATCAAACCCGAAGACCGGACCGTGCTCCTCCTGGGCGAGACGGGGACGGGCAAGTCGCTTCTGGCGAAGACCTTCCACAATTTTGCCGCGAAAAACGAGCCCTTCGTCATCGTCAACTGCGAGGGCATGTCCGAGCAGGTCCTGGAGACCGAGCTGTTCGGCTACGAGAAAGGCTCCTTTACGGGCGCCATGAGCCGCAAGACCGGAAAGTTCGAGGAGGCGGCCCACGGCACGCTCTTCCTCCACCAGGTGCACGAGCTGTCCCTGAACCTTCAGGCGCGTCTGCTGAGGGTCCTCGAGTCCGGGGAATTTCAGAGAATCGGATGCCGGGACAAGATCGCGCTGGGCGCACGGGTGATGGCGGCCACCGACAAGGACATCCGCGGAATGATCAAGGAAGGGACCTTCCGGGATGATCTCTACTATCGTCTCAACGTGGTCACTCTTTATATGCCGCCGCTGAGGGAGCGCAAGGAAGACATCCCGCTGCTGGTCGACTACTTCATTCAGCTCATCAACCAGGAATTCCGCAAGAACATCCTCGGCGTCACCCGGGAGGTGATGGATCGATTCGTCGAATACACATGGCCGGGCAACGTGGCGGAACTGGAGAAGATCCTCCTGAGGGCCGCATCGGTGGCCAAGGAGCAGACCCTGATCGAGGGCGATTTCCCCGACTTCATCGCCGAGATCGAAACCAGGAAGGCCGAGTCGCTGGACCTGGAGGTCGTCGACGGGCAGTGGAAGAGACTGGGCGAGCTCCTCCTGGAGGCGCACCTTCTCGACGAGTTGCAGCTCGAGGAGGCCCTGGCAGCCCAGCGCTACACGGGCCTGCGGCTCGGCAAGCTTCTCGTCCAGCAGGGATTCCTCCGGGATTCGCAGATTGTGGACATCCTCAGTCGCCAGCTTCGGATCGAGCGTTACCTGCCCGACAAGTACCCTGTCGATCTGAGCCTCTCGAGGCACCTCCCCATGGATTTCGCCCGGAAACACCAGGCGGCACCCTTGAGAAAGACCACCCGCCACCTCGTCGTGGCCATGCCGGATCCGACCAACCGCTATGCCCTCGACCTGCTGAGAATGCAGTCGGAGGAAGGGGTGGAACCGGTCATCTGCACGGAGCGCGAGTTCGAACGGCTCATGGGCCTCATCTACGAAATGCCCTCGGGAAGCTATTCCTCCGAGGCCCGCCCCCGGGCTGCGGCCCAGGAGTTTGGGCCCTCTGCCAGGGCCGAGGGCCGTCCCCAGCCCGAACCTGCAGCGCCTGTTCAGGAAAACGGCGCCCCGGCCGACCGGCTTCTCGAAACGCTGCTTGT
>CAZUBX010000027.1:0-35497 GCA_964619035.1 uncultured Syntrophaceae bacterium
TGCCTGAATCTTCCCCCCTTGAAAAAGGGGGATAGAGGGGGATTTTCTTCGATCGATCCGAGCTGTTCATTATGAACGGGGAACGCGTCGGCGCGTGACGTGATGGCCAGAAAGATCATCGCAATCACAGGGAGTTATAGGAAGGGCGGCACCATCGAACGCGCCGTCGATGCGATCCTGCAGGCAGCGGCCGAGAAGGGGGCCGAGACGGAGAAGATCCGTCTCATCGAATCCCGCATCGAGTTCTGCCGGAACTGCCGCAAATGCACGCAGCTGGAAGGACTGCAGAGAGGGGCCTGCGTCCAACCCGACGACATGGAGGACATCCTGAAGAAAATAGAGGCGGCCGACGGCCTCGTCCTGGCATCGCCCGTTAATTTCTTCGGCGTCACGGCGGTGACGCAGCGCTTCATGGAACGGCTCGTGTGCTACGCCTACTGGCCCTGGGGGAAACCGGGGCCCGTTACAAGGGTGAAAGACAGGGGAATCAAGGCCGTCCTCGTCACCTCGAGTGCCATGCCCGCCGCCCTCGGGCGGATATTCACCCGCTCGCTGGGCGGCCTGAAGCGCGCCGCGCAGACCTTGGGCGCGAAACCGGCGGGCACCCTTTTCATCGGGAAGGCCGCCCTGCACGAGAAGCAGGAGCTGCCGCAGGCGATCCTGGACAAGGCGCGAAAACTGGGGTACGACCTGGCGCGTTGAAACGTCTCAGCAGGGAGCCATTGAATTGATCGACAGAATCCTGCCCGACCTCTACCGGATCACCCTTCCCATGCCTTTCCGCCTCCGACATGTGCACGTCTATGCCCTGCTGCACGAAGGCAAGGTGGCCCTCTTCGACACGGGCATGAATATCCCCGAGACGTACACGGTGCTCGACGAGGCGATGGCGACCCTGGGGAAGACGACGAAAGACATCGACCACATCTTCCTCACGCACTTCCACGCCGATCACTGCGGGATTGCCGGCAGGATCCAGGAGCTCTCGGGGGCCGCGGTCCGCCTGTCGGCTGTCGACGAGATGCGTCTGCAGCACAACAACAGGCTTGAGGAGCTCGCCGAGCGGGCCCGAAACTTCTTCCTCCCCCAGGGCCTCCCGCAAAAGGCCATGGACAACCTGATCAAGCTGATGGCCGTCTTCCGGAAAGCCACGATTCCCTTCCGGGTGGTCAGCTACCTGGAGCCCGATGAAAAGATCACCCTGGGGGACAGGACCTTCGAGGTCATAGCCGCACCGGGCCACACGGCAGGCCAGATGTGCTTCTACCTTCCCGCCGAGGGCATTTTTCTTGCCGGAGATCACGTCCTGCCCGACATCACCCCCAATCTCAGCCCCGACATCTTCCGGCTCGAGTACCGGCCGCTCAAGAGCTTCCTCGAATCCCTGGGCGCCATCCGCGACCTGCCCGTCCGGATGGTCTACCCCGCTCACGGGGAGCCTTTCCCCGACTTGAGGAGGCGCATCGACGAAATGAAGGAGCACCACGCGGAGAGGACGCAACTGATCGTCGAGGCGCTTCGGGGAAAAGAGAAGACGGCCTTCGAGGTCTCAGGCCTCATCTTCGGGACGGAGCTTCCTGAGTTCGACCAGTTCCTCGCCCTCAACGAGACCTACGTCCACATCGTGGAGCTGATGGACAAAGGTTTCGTCATGACGGGCGAGCGGAGCGGGCTTGTCCTCTACCGCACAGCCTGAGCCGGGACTCGACCTTTCGTTTCGCATTGATTTGTGTTCCGTGAAGATGCTATGGTGATTGCCCGCACGACAGAGCCAAAACGGCGGGAATCGTCAGCGTAAACAAGGTCAACCCCGTCAATTTTTTTACCTTCCGGAGGAGCGAAATGCGAACGATCCTTATCCTGCTTCTTGCTGTTCTCATTGCCGGCTGCGGCGCATCGAATGTCCAGGTGATGAAACCGGTGAACGGCGACATGAAACCGTTCCTGACACCGGAAATGCAGAAGGCACGGTGCTATGACATCCTGGCTGCGGGCCGGGAAGGCGAAGCAGTCGCAAAGAAGGCAAACCTTCAGCTGAGCGAATGCAATCTGAAGGTGATCGATGTGATCAACCGGTTGTCCCTGCTGACATACTCCACCAAGGACAGCTACATGGCCGAAAGCGGCGAGGGGCACGTCATCTCGAAGAGGGTCACGGGCAACAGGGACATCGAGGTCTTGACGAAATACTACTACGAGAAAGACGGGGGAGTGAGGGGCATCGAGATCACCGTCAACGATTTCCTCGATCCGAACTACGACAAGGGGGGCACCCCCGGCTGGGCGGTGAGAATGTTATACCGGGAACTTCGGATGCAGGACGGCAAGTTGATCGTGGTCCGGGACGGCATGACGCGGGATGAGTTCATCGAGGAGGACCGGATCGAGCATTACAAGATGCTCAATCGACTGCTGAAAGAGAATAAATAAGAAACGATCACTGTCCGATGCCCGTAAATAAGGCAGGGCCGCTTGCGGCCCTGCCTTTTCTTGTACAAGTATCCAACGTCATTCCGTCTCTTTCTTCTCGCTCTTTTTGGTGCCGTCTTTCGTCACCGGGTTCTGGAGCGAGTATCCCGATTCCTTCGCCCTGTAGCCGCCATAGGCGCCGGCGCCCGCTGCCGCTGCGTACCAGCAGCCCGAGAGGGCGGGGATGACGAAAAACAGAACGGCACTGGCAACAAGCTTTCTGACTGTCATGAATGACCCCCTGATGGTTGAGTTGGCCCCGAGGTCCCGCTCGGGGCCGCCCAGACTATATATCGTGTTTTTCGACCCTGACTTTAGCGGGCAGCAGGCAATCCCTGTTTGCTATTCTGCTCCTGCGGCCGCAAGACGTTCTTTTTCCAGGTATCGGAGTGCGTCCGATACTCCGACCAGGCCGGAATCGCCAGGGCAACGGCAACGAGAAGACCGATGCACGCGACGATTCTCTTCTTCCGGGACGGGGCGGCGATGAGGACGATCGCCGAGACGAGCCCCGTAAGCAAGAGGCAGAAGAGCCTCCCGTCGGGAGAGAGGATGAGCATGCCCGGCGCGAGAAACAGGGCTGAGAGCGCGAGCAGGGCTGTCGAGGAAGATTCTTTCATTGTCGTTTTCATGATCTCCAGATATTCTCGGGGCTGGTATGATTCGGTTTTGCCCCGGAGGGTGCCCCCGCCTTCAAACGAACTATTCCTGCAATATTCGTTCTCGCCCTGCGACGCTGCGCGTCAGTAAAAAACGGGCAGCGCCTCGAGGCGGCGCCGCCCGTTTATTACCCTGTAGCAATAGATTTTGCCGTTTCCAGCCGGACCGAGGAGTTACTTCACTTCCTCGATCTTCACCACGTTTTCGTACATGGATAAAATCGGGATCCGCCAGCCGTACTTCCAGATCTTGACCTGCTTGCCTTTGAGCCGGACGGCATCGTTCTGGATGGTTCCCGAGTCGAACTTGAACCGGTACTTCGCATCGGAATTGACCAGGGGATTGTATTCGGTTGCGATCATAAATTTCCCGTCGACCATGTTCATCTGCGCATCGTTGATCCGCGTCACCACGGTATCCGAAACGAAGTAGCTGTAAAGCGGCACCAGGATGAAGATCAGAATCGTTGCCACGATGCCCTTGAACTTCGCGCTTTTGAAAAACTCGATCATGTCACCCCCCCTTGTTGTCGGGACTAAACCTCTTCGACAGACAGCTTCACCATCTTGTCTCCCTGCCGGATCGCATTGACCACGTCCATCCCCTCGACCACCTTCCCGAACACCGTGTGCTTTCCGTCCAGGTGCGGCTGGGGGGAGTGGGTGACAAAGAACTGGCTCCCATTGGTGCCGGGCCCCGCATTGGCCATGGAGATGAAACCCGTGCCGTGCTTCAGGGGATTTCCCTTGAATTCATCCTCGAACTGATAACCGGGGCCTCCCCGGCCCGTGCCCGTCGGGTCTCCCCCCTGGATGACGAAATCGTCGATCACCCGGTGGAACACGACACCGTCGTAATAGCCTTCTTTTGCCAGGAAGACGAAGTTGTTCACCGTCTTGGGGGCATGCTGGGGATAGAGCTCAAGGACGATCGTGCCCTTCGTTGTCTCGATCGCCACCCGGTAGTTCTTTGCCGCGTCGATCTGCATTGCAGGCGGTTTCTGCCACTGTTTGGCTGCCATGTGTACGTTCTCCTTTCCGATTCCCGTTTCGGCCGGCATCCCGGCTTGCGGGAGAAACTTTCCGTATTGCTAACAGAGGCTGCCGGACAAGTCAAGCCGGGTCCGTCGCGGCTCCGGAATCCGCAAAAAATAAAGTTGCACGCGGGGCGAAACGGGGGCATAAACTCCCGATGCTTCTGCGCGATATCCTTTTTGTCCTCATCACAACGGTGGCCGTCTATGCGTCGATCTATGCGCCGCAGCCCATCCTGCCGCTTCTGGCCGGGGAGTTCGGGCTGACGACTTCGGGAGGGGCCCTTCTCATGACGGCCGTGCTGCTGCCCCTGAGCTTTGCCCCCCTGTTCTATGGTCTCCTTCTGGAATCGCAGCCCGCCAAGCGGATGCTGCTCGTCACGATCGGGGCCCTTGCGCTTCTGCAGGCCGCCTTCGGGGCCGCCGAGACCTACGGCCTGCTCATCACCGCCCGGCTTTTCCAGGGGGCCTGTGTGCCGGCGATTCTTGCCGCCATCACCTCGTACCTCGCCTACACGGTGGACCGGGAGCACATCCAGCGGGCGATGACCTGGTACGTGGCGGCCAACATCCTGGGCGGGTTTGTGGGGCGCGTCCTTTCGGGCTGGGTTGCGACGAACGCCGGGTGGCGCTACACCTTTTACCTCATCGCCCTGGCGCTGGCCGGCTGCTTTGTCGCCGTCACGAGGATGAAGGCCGACTCGCGCCTGTCCCTGTCGTCCGTCCGCCTCTCGGCCGTCATGCCGATCCTTCGAAACGGCGACATTGCGCGTCTCTACGCCGTGGCCTTCACGATCTTCTTTGCCTTCATGGCCCTGCTCACGTTTCTGCCCTTCCGGCTCAAGGAGATCGACCCCTCTTACACGGCCTTCGTGATCTCCGTGATGTACTCGGGATTCCTGATGGGGATCGTCATGTCGGTGGGGGCGACGAGGATCATCGGGCTTTGCGGCGGGGAGAGACGGGCGATGACGATCGGGCTCGTTCTATTCGGAATCTCCATGCTACTCATCAACGTGCCCAGCGGGGCGGGGATCTTCGCGATCATGTTCGTCATGTGCGGGGGGATGTTCTTCGTGCATGCCGTCGCCATGGGGACGATGAACAAGCTCGCCACGGAGAACAGGGCCGTTGCAAACGGCCTCTACATCTCCATCTACTACACGGGGGCGGCGCTGGGCTCCTGGCTGCCCGGGTTGATCTACCAGGATTTTGGCTGGGGGGCCTTCACCGGCGTACTCACCGCGGCCATTGCCGGGGCGGTTGTCATCACCCGGGGGCTGCGGGTTTCAGGTGAGGTGAGAGAACAACGGGCAGCATTGTGACGACAGGAATCGAAGGAGCGATTCGATTCCCCGCAAACAACAAGGGCACATCCCTCACAGGATGTGCCCTTGTTGCGATGCCTTACGGGATCAGGTCCGTCTGTTGACGCCCTCGGCGCCTCTCAGTCAAATCCACCCTGCCCCTTTTCGATTTTCTGGAGCTGCTGGAAGGCGCTGCCCGTTTTGCCCTGCTGCGGGGGACAGACCGTCTGGTACTGGGTGCAGACCTTCTGCTGCTGGGTGCAGACCTGCTTCTTCTGCACGCAGACCTGCTGATGTTGCAGACACCGGCCCTTGGTGTCGTATCGGGCGCATTGATTCTGATACTGGGTACACTGCGTGTCGTACTGGACACACTTGACGGCCTCTTTCACGCACTGCTGTTTACACCCGCTCTGGGCAAAGACGGTGCCTGACAGGGTCAGCATAAGGATGAAGACCCCCAAACTACAAATGACGAAACGACGATGCGACGCTGCCATAAATTCTCCTTCCATTGCCTGAGTATATCGCGAAACCCCCTTGCATCGGTGGGTATCCTGTGCGAATCCATCCATAACCGCCAATAAATATCATCGGTCGGCAGGCGTAATAACTTTACGGTCTGTTGCCCCTGATCCCTTCCCGAAATTGTCCCACCCCGGCTATTCCGGGCGCCATCGATCGGGCACATTAAAAAAACGTGCGATCGATGGGCCTCCGGTAGAAATATTGCATGCCCTCTAGCCGGTTTTCCGATTGCGACGGGTCGACAGCCCGACTCGTTCATCGGCCGATGAAAGCAATGCAGGATTGACGCCACGGGCAAAAAGGCAAAGAGGGCCCGTATCTTCAATGCCTGTGGGGAAGTGCTGAGCGCGGCAGATGAGGCCCCTGGCCCAATGTTTTCGCATTGGACCGAAAGGATGGATTTGCATGCAGGACAGGGAAACAAAAAGTGGGCGTCCAAAACGCACGCGTATTTTTGTCGGACTTTTGGCGGCGCTCCTGTGCTTTTGGATCGGCTGGACAGCGATCTCCTGGGTGCTGGCCAGGCAGGCCGTCGAGCGCTACTGTACGGGGCTTGCGCCGGGGGCCACCATCGAGCAGGCCCGGGACAAGGCACGCGCAGAGGGGCTCCGGTTCCCGGCCAGGGACGCTGCGCCATCCGCCGGGGAGGGATTCGCCTTTGTGACCAGTCCCGATGTTTTCGGCCGCTATGTCTGCGAGGTAAGGCACGACGGCGAAAAAGTGACGGGGGCGGCGCTGCGGTTTATGGATTGATCTGTTTCATCGTATCGTAGCCGGGTTGTTCCTCACTGAAAGATCTTCCCGTGCACCTTCAGGCGCGTGAGGTAGATGATCTCGCAGGAGCCATCGCCGCGGTCCGCCGTGGAGGTCGACGAGTTCCAGAAGTAATTATCCGATTTTTTCACGGCAGTCACGTCCACGAGGTGTCCTGTCATTTCCACGGCGTCGCCTTCCTTCAGGCTCTTGACCGCCTTCGTGAGATTCGGGGTGGCGGGGATCATGTGGTTGTTCGAGCTGTGACCGGCGACGAAGTCGTTGTTGTAGCCGAACTCCTCGCCTGCGCGCCAGAAGTACCACCGATTGCCCTGGGACCACTTGAGCCGCTTGTACGTCCCGTTCTCGGCGAGTTTTCCCCAGCAAAGGGCCACGTCGGCGGGCGAGATGAGCGAGTTCCAGCCCGAGTGGTAATTCTCCCGGCCGACTACGATCCCGCGCACCGTGTAGGCGGCCTTCTGCGTGATGGCGATGTCGAAGCCGTCCTTTGAAACCTTTACGACCCCGGGTTCCTGCTTTTCCGCGGAAGGCGGCTCCAGGCAATTGATCGGGGAGCCGTCCCGGCCCGACGGGCTGGGCCCGCAGGAAATAAAGAGGACTACGATCAGGGAGAGGAGGATGCTCTTTTTCGGGGGGCACAAACGCATGGAGTAACGCACCTGCCGTCGGATGATATTTCCCGCTTTTCCGTCAGAGGTGCAAGATATTTGCCATGGTTTGGGGTCTGAGGCGGGGAACGGTATCTGAAAAACGTTCTAGAACCGGACCGTGACAGCCCCGGAGATCGAATGGTCAAACATGGGCTTGGTGAGGCCATACCTGTAGCCCATGTCGAGATCGACGTTCTTCGTAAGCTCGTAGATGAGCCCCCCGTTGATGAATGCTGGCGGCGTGTCGGACGCTGCATTCGGGTTGGTCAGCACCCCCACCTCGCCCACGAGCCACACCTTCTCGATGACCCTGTACTGACCGGAGAGGCTAGCCGACCAGATGTCCTGCCGATGAGTTTCCCTGTCGGACTGGAGCCCGTAGTCGTTGTACAGGTAGCCGAGGTTGGCGCTCACGCACCACTCCTCCCGCTCAAAGGTGGAGATGAACGTGATGCCGTAGGCCTCCCGGCCGAATCCCAGGCCCTTTGCCTCATCTCCCGTCGGGAAGGTGACGGAGGGCTTGACCGCAAACTGCAGGCCTTTTTCTTTTTCACCGTAGAGTCGCCACTTCAGCGAAAGGGTGATATCGCCGATCCCGTCGTTGCTTGTCCTTTCGCCTGCCTGCGTCTGCTGCACGAAGAGGTAGGGGATCTCCAGGATGACATCGAGAGGCTCGAACAGGCCATAGGTGAGTTGGACCTTGGGCCTGCCGGTCTCTGTTTTGCTGCCGTCATCATTGTCGCTGTCGTACTGGTAGCTTATCTCGATCTGGGTCTTCCCCTTCCCCTGGGTGATCGTGTCGTCAGTGAGGAGGGGATGGGCGCCAAAGGCCGGGACGGCCCGGAGAATGAGAATCGAAGACAGCGCCGCGACAAAATGCAGAAATGTTTTACGTTTCATCCCTCGTCTTCTTTGTGCAGGATTGGATGAAGCGCTCCAGCGCCGCAGGGCGGCTCGGCAGGTGGAGGTGGGCGTAGCCGGCCAGGATGTTCCCCTTCTGGAAGCCCTCTTCGACAGGGGCATCGGCCCGGCTCTTCTTCATGCTGTACACGCGCCGCCAACCCTCGATGCCTGCGGGGACAGCCGTGAGCGTCGAGTGGTGGAACTCGTGACCCCGGACGCTCTCTCCCCCAAGACCCCAGAGGGAGTCTTCCTTGAGGGTCACATCCACGTAGGAAAGCGCCTGAAGTCCTTTGTGCATCTTTGTCCCCGCCGGCAGAAGCCCCGCCATGGGATATCGCTTCCCGTCCGCCGTCTCCAGATCCCGGCAGAGGTACATGAGGCCCCCGCACTCGGCATAGACGGGGCGGCCGGAGGCGGCAAAGCCCCTCACGGCGGCGAGCATGGGCTCGTTTGCCGAAAGCTCCGCTGCCTTTTCCTCGGGGTAGCCTCCGCCGATGTAGAGGGCATCGAGCCCTTCGGGCAAGCCCCCGTCTGCAACGGGTGAGAAGCGGACGATACGGCAGCCGGAATCTTCCAATTCGTCGAGCAGATCCCGGTAGTAGAAGTGAAAGGCCGCGTCGTGGGCCACGCCGAGGCGCACGCGCTCGGAAATCCCTTTTCTCTCAGGGGTCTCCACGTATAGAAAAGGCGCGCTGCGGGCCATGTTGACGATCTCGCTCAATGTGGAGTAGTGCTCGAAGGCATCGGCCAGCGCCTCGAGCGTTTCGGGCGGCAGGTTGCGCGAGTCGGCCGTGACCAGGCCCAGGTGCCGCTCGGGAAGCTCAGGAAGCGCTCCTCGGGGCACGGCGGCCACCATCGGCGGCAGTCGCGAGGCCTGGAGCGCCTCGGCGAGCATGATCCCGTGGCGCACGGTGCCGCAGTGATTGGCGATAACCCCGGCCACCTTCACTTTTCGCTCGAAGGTGGCAAAGCCCTTGACTACGGCTGCGAGACTTCGGGCCATGCCGTAGACGTTGGCCACGAGGATCACGGGAGCCTTCAGCCAGGAGGCGATCTCGGCCGTGCTCCCCTCGAGGCTGTCGGTCTCGGCCCCGTCGAAGAGACCCATGACGCCTTCGATGACGGCGATGTCGGCATCGGCCGTCACTCGCGCCACGAGCTTTTCCACGTAATCGCGTCCCATCATCCAGCCGTCGAGGTTGTAGCAGGGCCTTCCCGAGGCGATGGCAAGGTAAGAGGGGTCAAGAAAATCGGGCCCCACCTTGAAGGTCTGGACCCGCGCCCCCCGGCGGCGAAGGGCCGCAACGAGGGCGAGGGTGAGCGAGGTCTTTCCGGCGCCGCTCTCCGTCCCTCCGATGACAATCCGTGGGCAGTCGATCATGATGGTTCACCTATGGGGACAGGGCTGTCCCGTTTTTCTCATGAGAACCTGCAAAATCGGGGCCTAGTAATAGATCGCCAGGAGTCCCTTACGGAGCAGGGCGAAGATCGTGGCGGCAATGATGGTCATGGCGAACAAAAGGGCATTAGCCTGCCGGATGTGTCCCGGCTCGAGGTGCTGAACGGGGTCGCCCATGAAGGGCTCGGGGTCGAACTTGCCGTCCCGGAAGACGGGGCCGCCCAGCTGCACCCCCAGGGCCCCCGCCATGGCTGCTTCGGGGAGCCCCGCGTTGGGGTTTGCCTGCACCGACCCGTCGCGTCGGCTGATGCGCAGGGCCGCAAGGGGCCTCATTCCCAAAAGCATCGCCGAGAGCGCCATGAACCAGACCGCAACGCGCGCAGGGATCCAGTTGGCCAGCCGGTCCAGCCAGGCGGAAAACCTGCCGAAATCGTAGTATTGCTCGTTTTTGTGGCCGAAAGCCGCACCGAGGGTGTCAACGGTTTTGTAGAGGAAGGCACCCAGGGGGCCGAAGAGGAAGGCGCAGATGAGCGGGGCGATGACGCCGTCGACGCTGTGGCGGGCCACGCTCTCGATGGCCGCCCGGGCGGTCTCCTCGCCGTCCATGCGGTCCGTGTCGCGCCCGACCATCTCGGTGACGCGCTTTCTCGCCAGGACGAGGTTCTTCACCTCGAGGGCCCGGCAGACCTCGGCACTCTGATCGGCCAGCGCCCGCGCTGAGAGGGCCCCGTAGATGAGCCAGATCGAGAGGGCCGTATACGCCCAGGGGTGGATGGAGGCCGCAAGCCTCAGCAGCCCCCAGGCCGCAAGGCCCGCAAGGCCGATAACCATGACGGCGGCCAGCACCCCCGCCTCCCGGGGCGACTGGATCATCCGCCTCACCGAAGGCTCCAGGGCGAGGGCAAAGCGCTGCACCATCCTCGCCGGGTGGGGGAAGCCGCGGGGGTCCCCGAAGAGAAGATCGAGGAACAGGGCAAAGAGTATCTGGATCTCGAGGCTCATTTGGCGCGTAATATACAGGAAAATTACTGATTCTGAAAGAATAAGCCTTGAAGATCAAAACAGAGAATTGACTTTTTTTGATGTCCCGGGTTGCAGAAAGGCTCAGCGAGATGAGAACGTTTTTTGCATAAACGCCTATTATTGCCCGGTTTTTGCATCAGGGCGGGAAGGGGAGGTACCATGAAACCGATGAAGTTGCCGGGATTCGTTTCGGTCGTTCTCGTCTCCATCCTTTTGATTCCCCTGCCCTCTTTCGCCGCCGACTGCAACAGGCCCCCTTCGGGGTCCGGCAGCAGCTGGGCGCGGGCCTACGAGCAATGGTGCGGCGATTGCTGCGGCAGAGTGTCCGGCAGCGGCATGAGATTGCGATGCGATCCAGGCTCCAACTGGGGATGCCGAAGTTCCCAAGGGTCAAGCGCGCCTTCCTATGGCTCCCAGCCCGGTTACTCTTCCCAGCCGTCGTACGACTACGAAGCCGAATACCAGCGCCAGTTGGAGGCCGACCGGCAGAGACAGCGGGAAATCGATGAGCAGCGAAAGAGGGAGGAGGAAGAAGCCCGGCGCAGGCAGGAAGAGTTCGAGCGGAACAAGCGCGATGCCCTGAACAGCATGAAGGGCATAACTGAAAACGAGTTGGGGCTCAAGGGGACCAATTCCGGAGAACTGGGCCTGAAAGGTGCCGGGGATACGGCGACCGGCCTCGGACTCAAAGGGATGGGCGATTCCTCCGTTGTCGATCTCCGAGACAAGAAGAAACCCTATGAAATGGACCTCAACGTAGTCAAGGGTGTCAATATAAGCAACGTCAAGGTTCAGAAAGGGGTGGCTGACCCTAAACAACTTCGCCGGGACCTCCTGGCAAATTGTGCGGATACTGTTCTTGAGCGTACCCGCCAGACCAACACGCAGGCACAGGATATTATAAGGTCATTCAAGACAAAGGAGCCGCCAACCCCGATAAAAAATATTTCCGATCTGGCCCCCGGCGATGTCGTTCTGGTCGCGCCGTGGTCGCTGAAGGACCGAAAAAAGGCAGGGGACTGGGAAGTCGGGGTAAGCAACGGCATCAATTTGCTGGATAAATGGGGCTCGAACAACTGGAGTTCCCCGGCATCCCATGCCGCGATCTTCCTGGGGGTGCGGAACGGAAAACGCTATTACCTGGACAACACCGGCCATGGCCCGATGATCAAAGAGGAGAAATATTTTCTGCAGGAATATGGCGCGCGCAAGATGGATGTGGCCACGCTCGTCGGCCAGCCGCTTTCAAGGCATGAAGGTGACGAGATGTGGAAAGGCGCAAAGGAAATGATCAAGACGACGTCGTACGGGCCGTCTAAATTTTCCAATCTCAGCGGTGATGCCGGCATGGTCTGCTCGGAGTCCGCCCGGTGGTTGCTCCTGCGGGCGGGCAGAAAAGTGCCGGAAACGAGCAGCGAGAACAAAAAGATTTTGGGCAAGGACACCGGTTTGAGCAAGAAGCAGTTCGTGACCTTCAGCCCTTCTGACTTTTATGAGGAGCAGCAATATTTCGTCATTCACCAGTTATCCATTCAGCAGAAGGCAGGGGAGAACCGATGAAAAAACTGGCCTTTATATTCCTGTTGGCAATTATAGTAGGTCTGCCCTGTCCCGCTCAGGCCCAGTCTCCCCAGCAGACCCTGAATCAATACGTCGCCGACCTCCAGAAGAATCCCAACGACTACGCCCTGCGGGAGAAGATCATCAAGCATGTGCAGACGATGAAAAAGGCGCCAGACATACCCGAGAAGGCTCGCGAGCACTACGTAATGGCCGCGACCTTTGCGGACAAGGCAAAGGACAACAGCGGTTACGAGCGTGCGATCGAGCAGTACAAGGCGGCGCTGCTTGTCGCCCCGTGGTGGGCGGATGCCTATAAACGGTTGGCGCTGACGCAGAAAGCGGCAACCCGCTATGACGACGCCATTGCCAATCTTAGCCTCTATGTTTTGGCTCAGCCCCCGGACGCCCGGGAAGCCCAGGACGAAATTTACAAACTCAAAGCCCTGAAGCAGACGGCTGCAGACGACCAGTTAGGGAAGCAAAAAGAAAAGGAGTCCATCCTGCAGGCAGCAGCCGCAAAACAGCAGAATCAGGCGGAGGAATTCTTCCGGCGCATCGTTGGCGCGAGGTATATCTGGCACGTGAACTGGGTTGATTATGAGGAAACCTTTTCGGTCGACATATACGGTGATAAGGTCATTTTTGGCACAACTCCGACCAGAGTTTCAAGGGGCGCTGTATTGCCGTCTAATTTATCGCTGGGAGTGTACACGGAATTATGGCCATGCCCGATAACGAAAAATACAATGCAAGGCAGCGATCTGGTAATTGAAGTGGGCGGTTGCTGGGGAATGCAAGGCTATACGGTGAGAAACAACGGCGGCTCGCTCACTCTGAGCAGCTCGCACTACAAGAGAGGCTATTGGCAAAATGCCGTTTTCACGCGCAGCCGGTGAGGTACGTACCTGATCCTTGGAGAGCGGGTAGAATCAAGGACGAATAACGCTGAAAGCGAGGGAAGATATTAATGGCAAGCAGCATCAGGATTGTTCTGGTATCTCTATTAGTTTTATTTATTTCTGTCGTTTCTCATCCCGCTCAGGCCCAGACCCCCCAGCAGATCCTCAATCAATACGTCACCGACCTGCAGAAGAACCCCAGCGACTACGCCCTGCGGGAGAAGATCATCAAGCATGTGCAGACGATGAGGCCGAAACCGGCCGTGCCGGATGAGGCGAGGAAGTACATGGATCGGGGTATCGCTGCGTTCGAGGGAGCCAAGACAGAAGAGGATTTCAGGGCGTCAAGCGCCGAGTTCTTGAAGGCCGTCAACCTCGCTCCGTGGCTGGGAGACGCCTATCGGAACCTTGCCATCGCCCGGGACAAATCCGGACAGTACGACGCGGCGTTGAACAATCTTCGCCTTTATCTGCTGACGTCCCCTTCGCCCGCTGATGAAGCATGGGCAAAGTCACTCATCAATAAGGTCGAGTATAGGAAAGAAAAGGCGGCCAAGGAATCGAGCCCGGAGGCGATGGCCGAGAAGAAGCGCCAAGAGGAAGAGGCGTTCCTCAAGAAAATAGATGGTGCGCGGTACAAGTATCGTTATTCCGACAGCCGCGACGAAGGCTATTGGATTTTTGATATTCGCGGAAATCAGGTCATTACCGGCTTCATCCTCACCTACAGCAGGTTCTCACCAGAAGACGTTGGGAGATATAAGCGCCGTGATATGGCACCCCTGAATGGCCGCGAGTTCGCCCTGCCGCCGAGCGACGGCTATTGGTGCGGCTTCCTCGAGCACAATGTAGTTGAGAAAGGCCGGATCAGCGATGACGGCGAGTCGATAACGACTCAATTAACTACTCAAAAATGCATCGTGACACGAACCTATCGGCGCGAAAGGTGAGAGCATGCGGACGCTTGGGCGAAATGCGATCGTCAGTTCGGTCATCTTTGGAATCCTGTTTACGCTGCCTGGCCTCCTGCCGGGAATGTCGGCCGCGACGGCAGAGGCACAGTCCCCCCAGCAGACGCTCAACCGATACGTCGCCGACCTGCAGAAGACCCCCAACGACTACGCCCTGCGGGAGAAAATCATCCGGCACGTACAGACGATGAAGCCGGCACCGGCGGTGCCCATTGAAGCGGAAAAGTTCGAAGGGCGGGCGGAGTTCGCCATCAAGAGCGCGAAAACCGAGGCGGACTTCCTCGATGCCGCGAAAGAATATGAAAAGGCACTGCTCATCGCCCCGTGGGTGCCGGCCTATTACTTCAACCAGGGAATCGCCTTTGAGAAGTCCGGGAAACTGAAGGAGGCAAAGCGGAGCTTAGAGTTCTACCTTCTTGCTGCACCGAATGCCCAGGACGCAAGGGACGTCCGCAAGCGGATTGCCGGTCTTGAATATGCCATGGAAAAGGCGGCGAAGGAACCCCCTCGCCAAGTCTCAACCGCACCTAAGCAGAACCCGTTCGAAGACCTGCTCAGGAAGATAGACGGCAGAAGGTACACGAGCCCTGTTGACAATACCAATCACTTCATAGCGATAGATGTGACCGGCAAGGTTTTCAGGCTTGGAATCCTATATCCCCAGAACTACGATGTCCCAAGCCGTCGCGGACAGTTTGTTGAAGATGTCCGCGACGAGATCCGGGGACGCGAGACAACCGTACCGGTGGAACGAGGGGCCAACCCTTTTCGGTTCTGGCCCGTGTCGAGAACCTATGTAATCAGCGACGATGGCGACAGGATAACGTATCGCGTCCGGTACAACGACGGCGATGTACGTCAATATATCTTACTTTGGCAGCGATAGGGGGGAAACTCATGAATCCTCGTTTGGCCTGCATATTTGCCTTTATGCTCGTTTTGCTGTTCATCGCGTCTTTTCCGGCGCATGCTCAATCCGCAAATCCTCAGCAGACCCTGCATCAATACATCGCCGACCTCCGGAAGAACCCCGACGACTACGCCCTGCGCGAGAAGATCATCAAGCACGTGCAAGCGATGAAGCCTGCGCCTGCGGTGCCGGAAGAGGCCAGGCGGTTCATGAATCGCGGGATGGCTGCCGCCGAGGGTGCCAAGACGGAAAGCGATTACAGGGATGCCATCCAGGAATTCCAGAAAGCGGTGAACAGCGCGCCGTGGCTCGGCAGCGGTTACCGGAACCTTGCAGTCGTGCAGGACAAGGCGGGCCAGTTCGCACAGGCTGTGCAGAATCTGACGCTTTTTCTTCTGACGAACCCCTCGGCGGCCGATGCCGAGGCGGCAAAGACCCTGATAGACAAGATCGAATACCGCCAGGAAAAGGCGGCAAAGGAATCGAGCCCGCAGGCCGTAGCTGCCAAGAAGCAGAAGGAATACGAGGACTGGCTTAAGAAGATTAACGGCAGAAGGTATACGCACGGTGGAGACATACCGGGGACGGCATCGGTATTGGACGTGAAGGGTAAAGTTCTTATAACAGGTGTCTGGGCGGAGACATGGTCCCCGATACAAGGCCCCCGCGGATATACGGAACACCATCGCTATGAAATAAATGGCCGAACGGCAGTGAGCCCCGTGATGAACGCGCCGGCTCCCATTGGGTCTTTGCAGGTATTTTATACGATCAGCGATGATGGCGACAGGATCATCCAGCAAACCCGGACAGGTAATGGGCAGACGAGCGAACGCATCTTCCTGTGGCAACGATAGGTTGCAGGAATTATACATAGACAGCAGGAGAATGAAATCATGATAAGAATGTGGCGGGCAGCATTATTGGCAGCTATACTTCTTTTGGCGATACAAGCTGCCGCACAGGCCCAGACCCCCCAGGCAACCCTGAACCAATACGTCGCAGACCTGCAGAAGAACCCCAACGACTATGCCCTGCGGGAGAAAATCATCTGGCACGTGCAGACGATGAAGCCTGCGCCGGCGATACCGAGAGATGCGGAACGCTTTATGAACAGGGGGGCGGCGGCGGCGAAAAGCGCGAAAGACGCGAATGATTTCAAGGATGCCGTCGCTGAATTCGAGAAGGCAACCCTGGCCGCGCCCTGGATGGCAAACGCCTATTACAATCTCGGTGTGGCACAAGACAAGGCCGGGATGTACTCAAACGCCATCAGAAGCTTGAAGCTGTATCTCGTGGCGGCACCCAATGCGCCTGATGCGAAGAATGTTGAAAAGCTTATTGACGAGATCGAATACCGCCAGGAGAAGGCGGCGAAGGAACCCTCCCGTCAAGCCGCACCGGTTTCGCAGCAGGCCGCATTCGAAGACCTGCTGAAAAAGATCAATGGGAGAAGGTACTTCTACCCCATTCCAGGCCAGAACGGTTATGCGATGACCTTGGATGTAAGCGGCAAGTATCTGCTTCTCGGACTTATCGTTCCTCCCGGCCACGCAGGTCGCAATGACCCCGGGGGCTTCATCTCATACGCAAATCGTCCGGATGGCCGCTACGAGTTCCGGGGCCGGGAAACAACCGTGAAGATACCCTACACCAATATACCCCCGGTGAAAGAATGGACCGTGGAAACAACGTACATCATCAGCGAAAACGGGGACCGAATTACGGAGCGCAATCTGTTCAACACTGGCAGAGTAGGCAACGACTTGATCTATCACTGGCGTTAGGGCCTGCCCTGATAAAAGGACTATTCATGGCACCCGACTTTTTTGCTCCAGCCGGGATTGACGTACGGGCAAACCTGTCATAGGATCATCCTGCCATGAAGAGAGCCCTGCTGGCAGTCGTGATCCTCTTTTGTCTGGCGGCCCCGGCCTTCGGGGCTGCCCCCGCGCGGATCGTCTCGCTTGCGCCCAACATCACGGAGATCCTCTACGACCTCGGCCTCGAGGAGCGGGTCGTGGCGGTGACCGACTACTGCGACTATCCCCCTGCCGCGAAGTCCAAGCCCCGCGTGGGTGGGTTCACAAACCCCTCGCTCGAGGCCATCGTCGCCGCGAGGCCCGACGTCGTGATCCTGACCGACGACGGCAACCCCAAGGCGATCTACAACCGCCTCAGGGACCTCGGCATCCCCTGCCACGTCTTCTCGGCGAGGCGCCTGAAGGAACTGCCCCGGGGCATCCGGGAGCTGGGGGTTGCGCTGGGCGCCGAAAAGGAGGCTTCGGCGCTTGCGGGCCGCATCGAGAAGGACATGGCGGCCCTGGAGAAGAAGGCGCGGCAGAAGCGTCCCAACCCCCCGAAGTCGGCCCTCTTTATCATCCAGCCCGAGCCCATCGTCGTGGCAGGGCCCGGCACGCTCATCCACGAGGCCTTCGGCATCCTCGGGATTCGCAACGTTGCGGCCGACGGGGAGGTCAAATACCCCAAGTACTCCCTCGAGGAGATCATCCACCGCTCGCCCGACTTCATCCTTGCGGGGCAGGGCTTCATGTCGGGCGGGGGTATCGACCGTTTCAAGGAGAGGCTCCACATGCTGCCCGCCGTGAAAGAGGGGAGGGTCTGCGTCGTCACCGAGCGCCTCTACCGCCTGAGCCCCCGGGCCGTGGCCGGGATCGAGGAAATGGCGCAATGCGCCGCGGGGTTTTGAGCCTTGACAAAGCCCCGGTGCTCTGTTAGTGGGTTGGTATCCAAAGGGGTGGGCAGATGGAAGAGGGGTGAAATGCCCCCGCTGCCCCGCAGCCGTGATGGGAACGAAATCCCAATTAGCCACTGTCATGGTCACCATGATGGGAAGGCGGGAGAGTAGGTCGCCCTGAGCCGGAAGACTGGTCCACCCCGTTAGCCTCGAGGGAGGTTGCGGTGACCCGGTTCTTCCTTTTCACATTTCTTCTGGCCGTTCCGGCAATCGTCCTTTCCGTCGCAGCAAAAATCGAGACGGGCAAGGCGGTGACCCCGCGTCGGGTGAGCCGCGTCTGCGCCCTGCTGTTCGGTGTCTTTCTGGCCGTAGCGGCCATCGCCGCAATCACCGGCCCCCACCGCATCGACCTGCTTTCGCTTCTCAGGCAGGACGGCGCCGCGGCATCTCCCGAGCACACCATCATCTTCTCCGTCCGCATCCCACGGATCTTGCTTGCCGCCATCGTGGGCGCCACCCTGTCCACGGCGGGCGCCGTGTTCCAGGGGCTGCTGCGCAACCCCCTTGCCGACCCCTACATCCTCGGGATCTCCGGGGGGGCCGCCGTGGGGGCCGTTCTCGGGATCATCGCCGGGCTGGACTTTTTGCCCTTCGCCGTCCCCGTCCTTGCCTTCCTGGGCTCTCTCATCACCATCGTGCTCGTCTTCGGCGTGGCCGGCAAGAGGCGGGAATCCCAGTCGGGAACGCTCCTGCTCTCGGGGGTCATCGTGAACGCCTTCTGCACGGCGGCCATCATGTTTCTCATCTCCACAGCCTCGGGCACACGCCTGCACGGGATCATGTTCTGGCTCATGGGGGATTTGGGGCTTGCCGACACCAGCCAGACCCTCCTGGGGGGCGTTGCCCTCCTTGCGGGGTTCATCGTGATCTACCGTCACGCCAGGGCCCTGAACCTGCTCGTCATCGGCGAGGAGCAGGCCCTGCAGCTCGGCGTCGACGTCGAGAAGACCCGGCGGGTGCTCTTCTTCGCGGCCTCCTTCATCACGGCTGCCGCCGTGTCGCTCTCGGGCCTCATCGGGTTCGTGGGGCTGCTCGTGCCTCACATCATCCGGATGATTTTCGGCTCCGACTTCCGGCTGCTGCTGCCGGCGAGCTTTCTCTTCGGCGCGACCTTCCTCGTGGCCGCCGACACGCTGGCCCGGACGGCGCTCGGGCCGAGCGAGCTCCCCGTGGGGGTCATCACGGCTCTCTTCGGGGCGCCCTTTTTCATCTACCTGCTGAAGAAAACGGAGGCCGGCCGATGCCGCTTCTGAGAGTCGACAACGTGAGCTTCAAATACGGCGAGCAGTGGGTCCTCCGGGGGGTCGGCTTCGAGGTCGAAAAGGGGGATTTTCTCGGCATCATCGGGCCCAACGGATCGGGCAAGACGACGCTGCTGCGCGTCATCGACGGGATCCTCACGCCCCAGGAGGGGGCGGTGCTCCTCGAGGGGACGGAAATCAAGAAGCTGCGGCGGGAGGCCCTGGCCCGTTCCGTTGCCGTCGTACCGCAGTATTCGGCCCTTGCCTTTCCCTTCTCCGTGGAGGAGGTCGTGCTCATGGGAAGGGCGCCGCACCTCGGGCGCTGGCGCTTCGAGGGCGACGAGGACCACCGCATCGCCCGCAAGGCCATGGAGATGACGGACACTCTCGGCCTTGGAGCAAGGGACATGGAATCGCTCTCCGGCGGCGAGCGCCAGCGGGTGCTCATCGCCCGGGCCCTGGCCCAGGAGCCGCGGCTCATGCTCCTGGACGAGCCCACGGCCTTCCTGGACATCCGGCACCAGGTGGACTTCTTCGACCGCATCCGCGCGCTCAACCGCGACCGGGGGCTTACGATCATCGCCGTGACCCACGACATCAACCTGGCCGCCCACTACTGCGACCGGATCATCCTGTTGAAGGACGGGCGCATCGAGGCCACCGGGCCTGTCGAGGCCGTAATCACGGAAGAGCACATCCGAAAAGCGTACGAGACAAAGGTCATGGTGGACCGGCATCCCCGGACGGGATCGCCGCGAATCACGTTAACGTAAAAGAAGTGTCTAAGTGATGGAAGTGCCTGAGTGTCTGAGTGAAGAAGAGGATAAGACGGGATTCCTCTTCACTTTTGCACTTAGACACTTAAACACTCAGACACTGTTTTAAGAGCCGTCGGGGAAGGAAGCCGGTCTCAGTCCGGCGCTGCCCCGCAACTGTAGGCGGAACGAAATCCGCAGCGTTAGCCACGGGCTTCAGGAACAGGGGGCCTGGAAGGCGCGGAGAGTAGGGGGCCGCAAGCCAGTATACTTGTCCGGCGGTGCAAGCCACATCATTTCCCGAGGGGGGAGGAGGAGTCACCATGAAGGGTTTGTTACGCAGTGAATGGGTCTTGTTCGTTTTGCTTGCAGCGCTGTTTACGGCGCCGGGTTTCGCTTATTCGCAGGCGGCCCCGGAGACCGCCCGGCCCGAGTACCGGATGGGCGAGGTGGTCGTCACGGCCACCCGCGATACCCAGGAAGTCCGAAAAGTTCCGGCCAACGTGACCGTCATCACCGCCGACGACATCCAGAAATCGGGCGCCACGAGCGTTCCCGAAGTGTTGACCGGTCTTGTGGGCATCAACGTCACCAGCTACAGCGGTAATGCCTCCCAGTCCATCGTGGACATGCGGGGCTTCGGCACCGAGGCGGGCTACATGCGTAACGTGGTCATGCTCGACGGCAGGCGCCTGAACCGTCCCGACGGTTTGGCGGGGGTCAACTGGCTCGAGATCCCGCTCTCTGAGATCGAGCGGATCGAGGTCGTGCGGGGCGCCAGCAACGTCCTCTACGGGGATTCGGCCATCGCCGGCGCCATCAACATCATCACCAAGCGCGGCGAGGGAAAGCCGAAGGGGGATGCGACCTTCATCGGCGGAAGCTACAACACCTACAACGGCCGCGCCGGCGTCCGGGGCTCGGCCGACAAGGTCTATTATGCCCTCAACGGCGAGGTCCTCACGAGCAGCGGGTACCGGGACCGCTCCAAGTTCACCTCGGAAAGCGCAGGCGGCAACGTCGGCTACAACCCCACCGACGCCCTCGACGTCTCCCTGGGGATCACCTACAACAAGACCGACAACCAGTTTCCGGGCGCCCTCACGCAGGCCCAGTATAATGCCAACCGCAAGCAGGCCCAGAACCCCGACGACGACGCAAGCGCCAGCTTCTTCGACGCCAATCTTCTCGTCAAGACCATCCTGGGCTCCTATGGACGCCTCGACGCCAACCTGATCTACGGCAAGCGGGAGGTCACCTCCAACTATGCCTCCTTCGCGTCCTTCACAAAGATCGACATCGACAC
This sequence comes from uncultured Syntrophaceae bacterium, assembly GCA_964619035.1. GTDB lineage: Bacteria > Desulfobacterota > Syntrophia > Syntrophales > UBA2192 > UBA2192. The sequence continues at coordinate 21,150 of CAZUBX010000027.1, forward strand.
GGTGGGCGCCACCCCGCGCTACATCCTCGACAAAAAAATCTTCGGGTTCGACAACAAGCTCACCGTCGGGGTCGACTTCTACCAGGACAAGCTCGACAAAGACACCTTCGCGAACCGCTCGCAGGCAAGCAGGACCTACGAGGCGGAGCTCAAGAGGCAGACCTTGGGGTTTTACGCGCGCGACGAGTTCAGCATCCTCGCGGACCTCATCCTGGCCCTCGGCGCGAGGACCGAGCGGGCCGATGTAACCGGCAACGAGACGAACCTCTCGACGGGCGCCAGTGTCTTCGACGCCGAGAAAGTTCACAACGGGACCGCCTGGGAGGGCTCGCTCACGTACCTCTTCGGGGAGAAGTCGAAGGTCTGGGCCAAGTACGCCACGGTGTATCGCTTCCCCTCGCTGGATCAGCAGGCGTCGTACTACGCGTTCCCCTTCGATACCTTCCTGACGGATCTCGAGAAGGAGACGGGCAAGAGCTACGAGGTGGGCACGCAGTTCTTCCCGCTGAAGGAGCTCAAGCTGGGGCTCACGCTCTATCTGATCAACATGCAGGACGAGATCAGTTACAACCCCGTCACGTTCCGGAATGAAAACCTGGACAACACGAGGCACCAGGGTGTCGAATTCAACCTCGAGTGGCAATTCCGGAAACTGGCCCGGCTCTGGGCGAACTACACTTACCAGGACGCCTATTTCACGTCAGGGCCCAACAAGGACAAGGACGTCCCCCTCGTGCCGAAAAACATGGCCAACGGGGCCCTCGACATCTACCTGCCCTGGAGCCTGACGCTGCGGCCCGAGGTCCGGTACGTGGGAAGCCAGTACTTCGGCTCCGACAACAGCAACAGATCGACGAAGCTCGACAGCTACACGATCGTCAATCTCTTTTTGCGCTGGCAGCCCGACTGGAAGATTTCCGAGATCGCGAAGCCGACCGCATTCGTGGGCGTGGAAAACCTGTTCAACAAGAGCTATGTCCCCGTGGGCTACAGCACCTTCTCGGGGCTGACCTATTACCCGGCGCCGGAGATCAATTTCCGGGGAGGGGTTTCGCTCTACTTCTGATCCGGAGGAAGAAGCCGCAAGGATGGATGAATCATGAATGTGACGACTCTGAGCAGAGATTACCATTACCCTGTCGATCTCGGCCTGGCCATCCCGGGTCCCGCTGAGAAGGTCCCGCGGGGAGCGGTGCGCCACGCGGACGGGCAGCGCCGTTTTGGAAAGAGCATGATGCCAGGCATTGCCCTGTCCTCGATCCTGCACGCGGGGGTCCTGGCGTTTGTCCTGTTTGCCGTGGCAAACCCTTTTGTCAGCTTCCCCACGGCAGGCGACGAAGGGGTCGTCCGGGTTTCCCTGGTGACGGTCATGCCGGGTCCCGAAAACGGCAATGGGACCGCCCAGGCAGACGAGGTCAAGAAGAAGCAGGTCAATCAACCAAAGGCCGCCCCCGCTATTGTTCCGAAGGCCATGGAAAAAACCATCATTACAGAAGCGGTCGACAACCGCCCCGTGCAGCGGGAGACGATGGAGACGAGCGTCTCCGTCGAGCCCGCAAAGGGGAGCGTCGCAGCGGCAGCGGCGGGCTGGGGTTCCTCTGCGGCTGACGCGGCCCGCGGCCAGCAGAAAGAGGGCGCCGCCTCCCAGGAGGGCTACTCGGAGGCCATGCCCCGCTACCGCGAGAACCGGCCCCCCGCCTACCCGGGCGCGGCGAGACAGCGGGGCTACGAGGGCGACGTGCTGATCGCGGCCGAGGTCCGGGCCGACGGCCGGATCGGGGCCGTCCGGGTCAAGCGCTCCTCTGGCTACGCCTCGCTGGACGATTCGGCCCTCGAGGCCGTGAGGTCCTGGCGGTTCGAACCGGCACGGCGCATGGGCGCCGTCGTGGATGCATGGGTGGAGATCCCCATCCGCTTCAAGCTCTCGCAGGGCGATTCGCTCATGTGATCCGGCGTGCCGCTAAAGGCCCGCCCCGCAGGGGTTTCAGTGTCCCCTCAGCGGCATGGCGAAAAAATTCTGTTGACAGGGGTGCCCGATCATGTTTTCATGGGTCACTTTTTGAAGGAAACCTTCGTGATGGACAGCATGAAACTCCGTAATTTTGGCTTCTGGTTTAGCTACTATTATTTTTACGGACAGGTCTGCCCGTCGCTGAGGAGGACTTAGACTTAAGCACGAAAGAATAAGCCAAACCGAAGCCATGGGTAGATCGAAAGACGCTGCCCATGGCTTTTTTGTTTTCATCGAGGAGGGCCATGGGGGCGGCAGCCATCATGGCCCTTTTCATTGGAGGTACTGCAATTATGATCATCGTGATGAAGAAAAACGCAACGGACGGACAGGTCGACCGGGTTGTCGAGTGGATCGAGTCTGTCGGGTACCGGGCCCACCTCTCCCGCGGGACGGAGAAGACGATCATCGGCGCCGTGGGGGATGCCCGGGGCCGCGAGCAGATCAAATCCGTTGCCCACCTGCCGGGGGTGGAGATCGTGGTGCCCATCCTCAAGCCCTACAAGCTTGCCAGCCGCGAATTCCGGGAAGCCGATACGATCGTCCGCGTGGGCGAGCTCGCGATCGGCGGGCCGCGGTTCATCGTCATGGCGGGGCCCTGTGCCGTCGAGACGGAGGAGCAGCTCATGGAATGCGCCTGGGTGGCAAAGAAGGCCGGCGCCCATATCCTCCGGGGCGGCGCCTTCAAACCCCGGACCTCGCCCTACAGTTTCCAGGGCCTGGAAGAGGAGGGGCTCAAGCTCCTGAAGAAGGTCCGCGAACATACGGGGCTTCCCATCGTGACGGAGGTCGTGAATCCCGCCGACGTGGATCTCGTGGAGGCCTACGCCGACATCTTCCAGGTCGGCGCGCGCAACGCCCAGAACTTCGCGCTCCTGAAGGCTGTGGGCCAGGCGCGCAAGCCCGTCCTGCTCAAGCGGGGGATGATGATGACGATCGAGGAGCTCCTCATGTCGGCCGAGTACATCCTCTCCGAGGGCAACAGTCAGGTCATCCTCTGCGAGCGGGGGATCCGCACCTTCGAGACGGCCACGCGAAACACCCTGGATCTCTCGGCCGTTGTCGTCCTCAAGGAGCTCTCCCACCTCCCGGTGATCGTGGACCCGAGCCACGCGGCGGGCCACTGGAAGTACGTGGCGCCCCTGGCCCGGGCGGCCGTCGCCGTGGGGGCTGACGGGATCATCGTCGAGGTCCACCCCGAGCCCGAAAAGGCCGTCTCCGACGGGATGCAGTCCCTGAAACCCGAGAAGTTCTACCAGCTCATGGAAGATCTGGCAGTGCTCGAGACCGCTATGCAGCGGATGCAGAGGGTGCCGTCATGAACCGGATCAGGGTGAATCTCGACAGGCGGCTCAACGCCTCCTACGACATCCACATCGGCTGCCACATCCTCGACAGGGTCGCCCCCGTCCTCACCAAGAACGGTGGGGCCTCCCGCTGGTTCGTCGTGACGGACGACAACGTGTCGGCTCTCCACGGCGAGAGGGTCCTCGGCGTGCTGCGCGAAAACGGGCTTGCCGTCGAAACGATGGCCTTTCCTGCCGGCGAGGCCTCGAAGACCATCGGCACCTGCGTGGAGATGGCGGGGCGCCTGCTGGAGTCAGGCGCCGACCGGACATCGGGCCTGATCGCCCTGGGCGGCGGGGTCGTGGGCGATGTGGCGGGTTTTGTCGCCTCTATCTACATGCGGGGCATCCCCTGCGTGCAGATTCCCACGACGCTTCTTGCCCAGGTGGACAGCTCGATCGGGGGCAAGACCGGCGTCGATCTCCCGGCGGGAAAGAACATGCTGGGCACCTTCCTGCAGCCGCGGGCCGTCTTCATTGACCTGGCCTTCCTCGACACGCTTCCGGCCAGGGAGTTCACCAACGGACTGGCGGAGATCGTGAAGTACGGGATCATCGAGGACCCCGAACTCCTGGCGGCCATCGAGGAAAGGGCCGAGGCCCTGCAGGACAGGGATCCCGCCCTCCTGGAGCGCCTCGTCTCCACGTCCTGCCGGATCAAGAAGGGTGTCGTCGAGGTCGACGAGACGGAAAAAGGGTTGCGCCGCATCCTCAACTTCGGCCACACTGTAGGGCACGCCATCGAGGCCGAATCGCAATATGCCATTGCGCACGGCGAGGCGGTGGCCATGGGCATGGTCGCCGCGGCGCTCATCTCGGAGAGCCAGCGCTACCTCTCCGCCGAGGACCGGGAGCGGGTCGTTACCGCAATCGGGCGGGCGGGCCTTCCCGTCCGGATCCCGCAGAGCCTGGATACGGCGCGCATCCTGTCGCACCTGGCGGCGGACAAGAAGAAGGCGGGCGGCAAGATCCACTTTGTCCTTCTGCGCAAACCCGGCATGCCCTTTATCAACGGCGGCGTTCCGCTGGAGCTCGTACAGCAAACCATCGAGGCACTCAAGGCATGAAGAAAACGGGCATCGAGAACATCCGGCGCGAGATCCGGCACAAGGACCGCGACATCGTGCGGCTCCTCAACGAGCGCGCCCGCCTGTCCCTGGAAGTGGGAAAAATCAAAGGGCAAGAGGGGATCGGCGTTTACGACCCCGCTCAGGAGGCGCGCGTCCTGAATGAAATCGCAGCCCTCAACGAGGGCCCCCTCGCCGTCGAGACCCTGGGGCACATCTACCGGGAGATCCTGTCGTCGTCGCGGGCGCTCCAGGCGCCTCTCGCGGTGGCCTGCCTGGGGCCTGAAGGCTCATTCGCCCACCTGGCGGCCCTCGATCGCTTCGGAGGAAGCGCCCGCATGGCGCCGCAGGAGACGATCGGCGCGGTCTTCGACGCTGCGGAAAAACAAAAGGCCGACATCGGCGTCGTCCCGCTGGAAAACTCGGTGGAGGGGCCCGTGAGGGTCACCCTCGAGAGGCTGATCGCAACGCCGCTTTCGATCCGGGGCGAGATCTTCCTTCGCATCTCCCACTGCCTGATGGCCCGGGGGGCAAAGGGAAGGATCCGACGGATTTATTCCCATCCCCAGGCGCTGGCCCAGTGCCGGCAGTGGCTGGCGAGGAATCTTCCACGGGCGGTCCCCGTCGAGACGGAGAGCACCTCGGCGGCCGTGCTGAAGGCCCTTCAGGACCGGGAGGCCGCCGCAATCGGCAGCCGCCTCGCCTCGGAAATCCATGGGCTTCCCATCGTCGAGGAAGGCATCGAGGACCACCCGGCCAACACGACACGCTTCATTGTCATCGGCAGGGGATCCAACAGCCCGACGGGGCGGGACAAGACATCGATCCTCTTCTCGACGCAACACCGGCCGGGGGCCCTGCACGCGGCGCTCGAGCCGTTTGCAACGGCCGGGATCAACCTGCTGCGCATCGAATCCCACCCGGCGCGGGATCGGATGTGGCGGTATCTTTTCTTCATCGATATCGAGGGTCACTCGGAGGACAAGACGGTGAAGGATTGCCTTCGAAAACTGCAACGCAAGACGGCCTTCCTCAAGGTTCTGGGGTCCTACCCAGGGGAGTCGGAGAAACCATGATCTGCATATCCATCGTGCCCGAAACGAATGAGGAGGCCCTGTGCCTGCTCGCGCGGGCGCTGCCCGAGGCGGATCTCGTTGAACTGCGGATCGATCGCATCGGTGAGCCCGACCTGCCCCTGCTCCTTCACGCCGGGAAGGAAAGGATCCTGGTGACAAACCGCCGCAGGGACGAGGGAGGATTCTTTCCGAGATGCGAAGACAAGCGCATGGCGTTGCTTCGCGAGGCGGTCGATCTGGGCGCACGCTACGTGGATATCGAGGCGCGAACGGGTGCTGCGGCCGTGGGCAGACTGGGCAAGGCGATCCGCGCCAAGAAAGGCAAAACGGGGCTTATTGTCTCGCATCACGATCTGAAAGGAACGCCTTCCCGGCAAACCCTGATGAAAAGGCTCAAGGCCTGCCGCCTTCTCGGGGCCGACATCGTGAAGATCGTCACCCTTGCGGAAACGGCGGAGGACAACCTCAGGGTGCTGGATCTCATCCCGCAGGCCCGGGGGATGGGCCAGGACATCATCGCGTTCTGCATGGGCGGGAAGGGGCGCCTGAGCCGCGTGGCGGCGCCGGTGCTGGGGTCCTGCATGAGCTATGCGAGCCTCGAAGAAGGAGCCGAGTCGGCGCCGGGACAACTGACGGCAGGGGAGATGAAAAAGCTCCTGGGGATTTTACAGGGGTCGTCATGAAAGAAAGCATTCGACAATACGCACTCTTTGGCAACCCCGTGGGGCACAGTCTCTCGCCACTGATGATCAACGCGGCTTTCGGGGCCATGGGGATCCGTGCCCGCTACGAGGCGCACTGCGTGGAAAACCTCGAGCTTGCCGTCCGGATGATCCGGGAGACGCCGCTTGCCGGCGTGAGCGTGACCCTCCCCGTGAAGGGTGCCGTCATGGACTTCCTCGACGAGGTGGACGAAGATGCCCGCGCCATCGGCGCCGTCAACACGATTAAAAACGAAGGCGGGAGACTCCGGGGCTCCAACACGGACTGGACGGGCCTCACTGCAGCCATGCAGGAGCAATTTCCCCTGGAAGGGAAGACCGTTGCCGTGCTGGGCGCAGGCGGCGCCGCACGGGCCGCCGTCTACGGCATTCTGAGAGAGGGAGGCATTCCGATTGTCTTTGCCCGCCGCCGCGACAGGGCCGAATCCCTGGCGAGATGGTTCGGGTGCGGCGCGCAGCCGCTGGCCCATCTGGGCACGGTGGAGGCCGAGGTGCTCATCAACGCAACCCCCGTCGGGATGCGCCCGCTTATGGATGAGACCCCCGTCGATCGGCGGCACCTGGCCCGGTTCCGATGGGTCGTGGAGACGATCTACAACCCTCTCGAGACGCGCCTGCTGCGGGAGGCAAGGGCGGCCGGGTGCGGTGTGATCACGGGGCTTTCCATGTTCGTCCGCCAGGGGGCGGAGCAGATCCGCATCTGGACGGGACTCGAGCCTCCGGTCGAACTGATGTCCCGGGTGGTGAAGACGACCTTAGAAAAATAGGTCCGAAGGACGAGCAACGAGTTCTGAGGACCCATCCTTGATCTCCCTCTCCCTTGAGGGGAGAGGGTCGGGGTGAGGGTGAATGATCCCATTCCTTTTCCGGTACAGGGCACAGGGAAGGGCGTAAAGAAAAGGCCGGGGATGAATAAATGACCGAAACAAAAGAAATCAGGCCGCTCGAGCGGGTGAATGCCGAGCTGCAGGTTCCCGGCTCCAAGAGCTACACCCAGCGGGCCCTCGTCATTGCGTCGCTTGCCGAGGGGAAGTCGATCCTTCGAAACACGCTCGTCTCGGAAGACACGCAGGTTCTCGCGGAGAGCCTGCGACGTCTGGGTGCCGGGATCGTCACCTCGGACAGGGATATGATCGTCACGGGAACGGGCGGGCGCATCCAAAACCCCGGCATGGATCTTTATCTGGGGAACAACGGGACGGCCATGAGGTTTCTTGTCAGCGTCGCGGCCCTCGGGTCGGGCGACATCACTCTGACGGGCGACCCGCGCCTGTGCGAGAGACCCCTGCAGCCGCTGCTCGAGGGGATCCGGAGCCTCGGAGTGTCCAGTACCTGCCGGCACACCGGCGGGTTTCCCCCTGTCACCGTCCACGGCGGCACGCTTCGGGGCGGGCGGGTCATATTCCGGGACATCGAGAGCAGCCAGTATGTCTCCTCGATCCTGATTGCGGCGCCCTATGCTGCAGGGGACGTGGAGGTCGAGATCCACGGCTCCGCCGTGTCACGTCCCTATGTGGAGATGACCCGGGCGGTGATGAAAACCTTCGGGGTCCCCGTGGAGAAGCATGACGAGAATCATTTTTCCATAAAGGGCGGGCATCGCTACCGGGGATGTCGCTACCTCGTCGAGGGGGATCTGTCGAGCGCGTCCTACTTTTTCCTTGCAGCAGCCCTTAGCGGCGGAACCGTCCGGGTCACAAACACGAATTTCTGGACGCACCAGGGGGATGTCCGATTTCTCCGGTACCTGAAAGAACTCGGTTGCGGCGTTGCGGCCACGGACCGGTGGATCGAAGTTTCGGGGGGGAAGCTCATCGCGGGCGATTTCACGGCCTCCATGGAGGATCTGCCCGACATGGTGCCCACCCTTGCCGTCCTTGCGGCCCTGCGCCCGGGGCGGACCATCATCCGCAATGTGGCGCACCTTCGCATCAAGGAGAGCAACCGCCTGGAGGCACTCGTGACGGAGCTTGCGAAGACGGGCATCCGCGCCGAGGAAACCGGTGACGGTCTCGTCATCACGGGAGGCACGCCGCGCGGAGCCGAGATCGAGACCTACAACGATCACCGGATTGCCATGAGCTTTGCCGTGCTGGGGCTCTGTGTCCCCGGCATGCGGATCCGCAACCCCGGCTGCGTCGGGAAGTCCTTCCCGGGGTTCTGGGCGGAAATGGGGAAGCTGTATTAGACGCCGTGACATACTGACCAGCCACAATCTCCCCTCCCTTGACGGGAGGGGATGAAGGGGAGGGTGTCCTTCGACATCCTTCGATGAACTCAGGACAAGCGCTCAGGATGACATTTACATTTGTCATGGTGAGCAGTCATCGTGAGCCTGACGAACGACGAACCATCACCCTCACCTCGGTCCTCTCCCCTCAAGGGAGAGGAAGATTAAGGTATCGGGTTTTTATATGAACATCATTTTGATCGGTTACCGCGCAAGCGGCAAAACATCGGCAGGACGGGAGCTGGCGAGATTTTTGGGCCGTCCCTTTTTCGACACGGACCGGATGGTCTTCGCGAAGACAGGCAGGACCGTCCGGGAAATCGTCGAGGCAAGCGGCTGGCAGGCCTTTCGCGAGGTGGAGAAAACAGTCATCTCGGAGCTCTCCGGTCTCGACGAGGCCGTCATCGCGGCAGGGGGCGGCGCCGTCATGGATCCCGACAATGTGTCCATGCTCAGGGCAGGGGGCCGGTTCGTCTGGCTTCAGGCCGATGCGAGAATCCTTGCCCTTCGGATGAGCAGGGATCGCAGCGGCGCGCTTCAGCGTCCATCGCTCACCGGGGCCGGGACGCTCGCGGAGGTCGAAGAGGTCCTGGCGAAGCGCCTGCCGGTTTACAGGGCTGTTGCCGACGTTGTCGTCGACACGGCAGGGAAGGATCCTGCCGGGATTGCGGCCGAAATCGCCGGGCGGCTGGAAGACGATCTGATGGATGCAGAAAAGAAACGGAAAAGGAGGCGGCCCCATGTCCGGTAACACCTTCGGCGTGCTCTTCAGGGTCACCACGTTCGGGGAATCGCACGGGAAGGCCATCGGGGCAGTCATCGACGGCTGCCCGCCGAGGCTTGCTCTCGGCGAGGCCGACATCCAGGCGGAGCTCAATCGGCGCAAGCCGGGCGGTCACAAAGCCTCCACGTCAAGAAAAGAGGAAGACCGCGTGGAGATCCTCTCCGGGGTCTTCGAAGGAGAAACGACGGGGACACCGATCGCTCTTCTCATCCGAAACAGCGACGCCGACAGCGAGGCGTACGACGATCTTCGAGACGTTTTCCGGCCCGGCCACGGGGATTTCACCTATCTGAAAAAATACGGCATCCGGGATCCCCTTGGCGGCGGCCGCGCCTCGGGTCGCGAGACGGCGGCCCGCGTGGCCGCCGGCGCCGTTGCCCGCAAGCTCCTCACCCGCGAGGGACTCGATGTGCTGGGCTGTACCGTGGAGCTGGGCGGCATCGGCATCGAGACCTGGTCGAGGGATGCCATCGGCGCAAACCGCCTGTTGTGTCCCGATCCTGGGGCGGCAAAGCAGATGGAGCAGATGCTGGAAGAGGTGAGGGGCGAGGGCGACAGCCTGGGCGGCATCGTGGAGATTCGCGTCACGGGCTGCCCGGCGGGGCTCGGAGAGCCCGTCTTCGACAGGATCGATGCCGATCTGGCCGGGGCCCTCATGGGCATCGGGACGGTGAAGGGCGTCGAGATCGGCGCCGGGTTCGAGGCGGCGCGGATGAGAGGATCGCGGTGCAACGATCCCATCGGCCCCGGCGGGTTCAAAACCAATCACGCCGGCGGGATTCTTGCGGGGATCACGACGGGGCAGGAAATCGTGATCCGGGCGGCGTGCAAACCCATCGCCTCCATCGCCATGGAGCAGGAAACGATCGACGTAAAGGGAAACCCCGCAAAGATCACAGTCCAGGGGAGGCACGACGCCTGCGTCATCCCCCGCATCATCCCTGTGTGCGAGGCCATGGTGTGCCTGGTGATTGCGGATCACTTGCTGAGACAAAGGGCCATCACATGAGTGAATTCCCCATCGGCATCATCGGGGGCACCGGCGGCATCGGCCGTTGGTTCGCTGACTTTTTCCAGAAGGAAGGCTTCACCGTCTACGTGTCCGGACAGGGGATCGGCCTTCGCCCTGCGGAGATGGTCGCGGCCTGCCCCGTTGTCATCGTGAGCGTTCCCATCGGTGTGACGGAAGCCGTCATCAGGGAGGCGGGGCCGCACATGAAGAAAGAAGCCCTCCTCATGGACCTCACCTCTTTGAAAGCGGGTCCGGTTCAAGCCATGCTGGAAGCATCGGCCTCGGAGGTCATCGGCCTGCACCCGCTGTTTGGTCCGGGAGTGCCGTCCCTGGAAGGACAGAACATCGTGCTCTGCCCGGCAAGGGGCGAAAGATGGCTTCCCTGGGTGCGGGACACGCTCGGGAAAAAGGGCGCGAATCTCATCGAGACAACGCCGGAGAGACACGACGAGGTCATGGCCGTCGTCCAGGCCCTCAATCATCTGAACACCCTGGTCCTGGGGCTCTCGATCCGTGAAGCCGGCATTTCGCGGGAGGAACTGGAGCGGTTCTCGACACCGCTTTTCCGGGCAAGGCTCGAGGCCGTTGAGAATCTCTTCTCGCACCCGCAGCTCTATGCGGAGATCATCGCGGGGAACCCTCATGTATCTGAAATCCTGGACCTCCACGAGAGGGCCTTCAGCACCGTGAAGCCGCTCGTCGTTCGACGGGGCGCAAAGGCTCTGGAGGAGCGGATCCGGCAGGAAAACAAGAAGGGCTGAGGGGACCCGTATTTTTCTTGACAGGGCTTTGCGCCGCCTTTATCCTACCCATGAACTGACCTTTCCCATACGTCGTTTCCGAAATACCTGATCGCAACCGACCCGGATCCTTGACTACAGTGCTGAAGAAATTCCATTGGATGTCTCGCCGTGGCGACTGATCACGGCAATCGAACCATAAACCACGGAAAAGGAGGTCGTGTGATGAAGAAGTGGACAGGTTATGCGCTTTGCGGATTCGTCGCTTGCCTGCTGCTCTTTGTTCCCACAGGGAATGCTGCTGCGGCAGGAACCGGCGGTTATGTGGGGGTCTTTGGCGGTTATACCATGCCCAATGACCTGGAGGTGTCCGGGGGGTCCGCCGGATCCGGGGATCTCAGCCTCGATAGCGGGTATGTGGCGGGCTTGAAAGGAGGCTATATCCCGCCCCAGATGCAGTATTTCGCCGTGGAGCTGGAGTATTTCTACACGTCAAACGACTTCGAAAACCAGGCGGTGGGCGCCTCCAGGATCAACTCCGGCGACATCACGACGAACAACTTGTTCCTGAATGCGCTTCTGCGGTATCCCGTCAACTGGTTCCAGCCCTATGTCGGCCTGGGGATCGGCTGGTCCTGGGGCGAAACGTCCGGTTCGGGCACGGGGAGCCTCTCCCGGATCCTCAACCAGTCTTCGAACGACTTCGCCTGGCAGTTCCTCATCGGGGCCGATTTTGTGGTCCATCCCCAATGGGCGATCGATGTCGGTTATCGCTACGTCCAATGTTCGTATGGCTTCGACAACGGCGACGGGGATCTCACCAACCACATGATCACGGTGGGGCTGAAGTATCGCTTCTAGCCCTCGGAGACGTTTGTGTTTCCCACGGGTCAGTGAACGGGGTGGCGCCGTCAGGGAGCCGCCCCGTTGCTTTCCCGGGGCAAGGCAGAAAGGCACCGGTCGGCTTGCGGAAAAATATCCGCTCAATTCGGGGCTGGATTTTCAGAGGCATTAGGTTACGGCCCTCCTGAAACGGTTGGCCGCTAACGGAGGTTCAGGCAGAAGTTCCATGCAAAAGGAAGATCTGCTTCGTCACATTGTGCGAAAGACCCGATTCGGCCCTGCTGTGATCTTATGGGAACTCCGGTCACACAAACCCATGGTCCGGCAGATCCTGATCTCGAGACCGGGGCAGCCGGCGGTAATGAGCCTGAAGAAACAATTCCCGGATTCGCTCCCATTCTCCTGCAGCCTCATCGACGATCTGGCCGGGCGGATCGCGGCGTTTCTCGACGGTGCCGATGTCCGTTTTGCGCTCGAGCGTGTGCGGCTCGACCTCTGTCCCCCGTTTCAGCAGAGAGCCCTTCTTGCGGAATACGGCATCCCGCGGGGTTCCGTGAGCACGTACGGTCGGATCGCGGCCCATCTGGGCGTTGGCGGGGGTGCCCGCGCCGTGGGCAACGCCCTGGCGACAAATCCCTTCCCCATCGTCATCCCCTGCCACCGGGCGATCCGCTCCGACGCAACGCTTGGCGGATACCAGGGAGGACTTGCCATGAAGCGGGCGCTGCTGGAACAGGAAGGGGTTACCATCGATGAGAGGGACAAGGTTGTGTCGCCGAGGCTTTGTTACTGATAATCAGGGTTGACAGGCAGCGGAAGTCTTGCTATAAACAGTCTCACTTGGAGCCGTAACGATGCAAAGAACAATCCTTTCGAAAAACAGCTGGTGGTGGCGAAACTTCATAGGAGGGGTCTGCCTGCTGCCATAAGAACATGAATTGACTGATCAAGGCCGTGGGGAACCCCGAGGGAGCTCCACGGCTTTTTTGTGCCATAAAGACCAAAGGCCGTGCTCAAGAGCACGGCCTTTTTGTTTTTCAGAATGCAAAAGTCCCCCTCACCCCAACCCTCTCCCTCGGAGGGGAGAGGGAGATCAGGGAATGGGGCTCATTAGGAGCACGGCCTTTTTCATTTTGACAACAGAATCAAATCTCCCTTCATCCCCCTTTGCGAAAGGGGGAGATTAGAAAAGGCAATAAACATGTACCAACCGTCATTTAACGAATTCAAGGAACTTTCCAAACGCGGCAATCTCATCCCCGTCTACCGGGAAATCCTCGCCGACGAGGAGACGCCGGTGACGGCCCTGCTGAAGATCCGCAAGCGCCCCTACGCCTTTCTGCTGGAGAGCGTCGAGGGCGGCGAGAAGTGGGGCCGTTATACCTTCCTGGGCGCCGACCCCCTGGCTGTCGTCCGCGTCAAGCCCGAGGAGGTGGAGGTTCGCAGCAATGGGCACCTGATGCAACTGCCCCACGGGGGCGACCCCCTGGCGGTCCTGAAGGAGCTTCTCGCCCGATACCGGCCCGTCACCGTGAGCGGGCTCCCGCGCTTCAGCGGCGGGGCCGTGGGGTTCCTCTCCTATGACATGGTGCGCTACTTCGAGAAGCGGCTGGCGAAGAGCCCCCATGCGGAAGGCGGGATGGACGCCGCCGTGTTCATGGTCACAGACACGCTCATCATCTTCGACAATATCCGCCACACGATCAAGGTGGTGGCCTCGGCCCGCTGCGACGAAGGGCAGAGTTGCCTCGAAGGGTCCTACGCCGAGGCGACAGCGAAGATCGACCGCATGATTGCACTGCTCCAGGAGCCCATCAAGCCGTTGCTCATAAGAAACGGTGATTTCCGCAAGAACGTGGAATTCGAGTCCAACATGACGCCCGAGGCTTTCAAGGAGATGGTTAGCCGGGCAAAGGAATACATCGGCGCGGGCGATATCATCCAGGCGGTCCTCTCGCAGCGCTTCTCGGCGAAAAACCCCGTCGACCCCGTGGATCTCTACCGGGCGCTGCGCTTCGTCAACCCCTCGCCCTACCTCTTCTTCCTGAAGTTGGAGGATGTACACCTCATCGGCTCCTCTCCGGAGGTCATGGTCCGTGTCGAGGACGGTTTCGCGGAGCTGCGGCCCATCGCGGGGACGCGGCGTCGGGGAAAGACGGAACAGGAGGACCGGATGCTGGCCGACGAACTCCTCGAAGACCCCAAGGAGCGGGCCGAGCACGTCATGCTCGTCGACCTGGGGAGAAACGACCTGGGAAGGATCGCGGCGATCGGGAGCGTCCAGGTCAACCAGTATATGATCGTCGAGCGCTACTCCCACGTCATGCACCTCGTCTCGAACGTGAGGGCCCAGCTTGCCGAGGGGAAGGACTGCTTCGATGTGATGCGGGCATCCTTCCCGGCGGGGACGCTGACGGGAGCGCCCAAAATCCGCGCCATGGAGATCATCGGCGAACTGGAGCCATCCCGGCGAGGCCCTTACGGGGGTGCCGTGGGATATCTCAGCTTTACGGGGAA
>CAZUBX010000028.1:0-35440 GCA_964619035.1 uncultured Syntrophaceae bacterium
GCATTCTTGGGAAAACTTTAAAGAGATCATATTCCGTCATAAAACTCCTACCTCCCTAAAAATTAAATCTGCAACACGATGTTGTTTTGCACACCCTAAGGGGCGGCTTTACCTCTCGGGGCAAGCCGAACGGCTCGGCGACTCCCGCGCTGCCTCGCGGCGGTGCGGGCACGTCGGGCCGATGCTAGTCCGTCTCACTCTCCCGTAAAGTTCGGTTTGCGCTTCTCCGCGAAGGCTGCCAGGGCTTCCAGGCGGTCCTTCGTGGGGATCGTCACTTCATAGGCCTTCGACTCGAGCGGCAGCGCCACGCCGAGGCTCGCCTCGGAGCCGTAATTGATGGCAAACTTCGCCTGCGCCACGCCGACGGGGCCGTTCTTCGCGATCTCGCGGGCCAACTCGAGGGCCGAATCCATCAGCTTGTCGGGCTCGACAACCTTGCTCACCAGTCCTATCTCCAGGGCCGTCTTCGCGTCGAAACGGCGGGCCGTGTAGATGAGCTCCTTCGCCTTGGCCACACCCACCACGCGGGTCATGCGCTGCGTGCCGCCAGCGCCGGGGATGATGGCAAGGCTCGTCTCGGTGAGGCCCATCAGGACGTTCGACGAGCAGATGCGGATGTCGCAGGCCAGCGCCAGCTCTGTGCCGCCGCCGAAGGCAAAGCCGTTGATCGCGGCGATGACGGGGATGCGGACGTTCTCGACGGCCGTGAAGGTGTTGCGGATCGTGAAGATGAAGCGGCGGACCTGGTCCTGCGTCAGGGACCGTCTCTCCTTCAGGTCGGCGCCCGTGGAGAAGGACCACTTCTTGGGGTCGTCGCCGGCCTTGGAGCCCGTGATGATGATGCAGCGAAGCCCCAGGTCGAAGTTGGCCTCGCGGACGGCATCGGCCAGCACGGACAGCAGGTCAAAGTTGAAGCAGTTCATGGCATCCGGACGGTTCAGGGTCAAAATCAGGATGCCATCATCGGTCTTTTGCTGAAGCAGAATGTCTGACATAACTCTTCTCCCTCTCTCTCAACTTCTTGAGTTCTCGGTGGCAACCCGGGGGAGGCCCCGGCCTTTACGGCCGGGGCTTTCCGGGGAAATTCACTTCGCTGGATTAGACCTTCAGATCACCCCAATTGGTATGGCCTACGGGCACGCGGTAGCAGAGCTCGAGGGCTCTGGCCAGCTTGCTGCGGACCTCGCTGAAGGCGATGGCACCGTCGTGGAACAGAAGCGACCCTGTGAGGTAAGGGTGGCCTTCGGCGTCGTAGCGGTCTCTCATCATCTGGCGGAACTGGGCCATTTCATCCTCGTTGACCGGCTGTCCCTTGTCGATGATGTTCTTGCGGCGCACGGACTCGACGATAAAGCCTGCCGTGTCACCGGACATAACAGTCGTGCGGCCTCTCATGTTGGTGAAGCAGAATACCGGCCGGAAGGCACGTCCGCACATGCCGTAGTTGGCGGCGCCGTGGTCAGGGCCGATGACGTACTGGATTTTGGGAACGTTCAGCACGGAGCAGGTGCGGACCATGTCGGAGCCGTACTTGCCGATGCCGCCCCACTCTTCGGACTTGCCGACCATGTAGCCGGGCGAGCCCTGGAGGAACAGGACCGGGAGGCCCTGGTTGCCGCAGCGGATCATCCACTCGGTGGCCTTGCGGGCCGCCTCGATGTAGATGACGCCGTTGGCATTCGATGCGATGAAGCCGACGGGCAGGCCGCCGAGCCACATCTTGCCGGCCACGATCGAATCCCCGCGGTTTTCACCGTAAGTGGGCTTGTACTCGTGGATGTAGCTGTCGTCGGCCAGGCACTTCAAGGTCTTGCGGATATCGATGAACTGATAGGTGTTGGTAGGCGTGTCGCGCATCATTTCCGCAAAGTCGAACTGGGGCGCGACGGCCTTGCGGCGGTCGACAAAGAGCTTCTGGGGCGGTTCGAAATCGATGATGTCGCGAAGCTTCTTGATCCCCTCGGCCTGACTCTTCACGATATGGTCGCAGCCGCCGGAGTGCTTGGTGTGGACGTAGGCGCCGCCGAGATCCTCGGGGGTAACGGTCTCGCCGATGGCCGACTTCACCATGGGGGGGCCCGCCAGGAAGGCGTAGGCCATCTTCTCGATCATGACGGACTCGGAGGCCAGGTAGACGATGTAGGCGCCGCCCGCCGTGTTGCCGCCCGTGGAGAGCGTGTACTGGCGGATGCCGTTGGCGGACATGCGGCACATGTTGTAGAACATGCTGCCGAAGTGGCCGTCGTCGGCGAAGCAGCCCAGCTGCAGGGGCAGGTTGATTCCGCCGGAATCCGCGATGTAGACGCAGGGCAGTCTCAGGCGCTCTGCAATCGCCTGGGCCCTGATGTGCTTCTTCAGGGTGATGGGGAAATAGGTTCCCGCGGCGTAGCGGTTCTCGTTGGCGAAGACCATGCAGTCTTTGCCCTGGATCGTTCCGACGCCGGTCACGAGGCCGCCGCCGGGGATGTGGCCGCGCTTCTCGGATTCGTAGATATCGCCGCCGTAGAGCTTTACTTTACCGATGTTGTAGCCCGCATCGAGACCGACCTCGAAGAACTCCGTGCCGGGATCGATGAGCTCAGTGACCAGATCGCGCATGGGCTTCTTGCCCTGCTTTGCCAGGCGAGCAACCTGATCTGCCCCTCCGAGGTTATAGGCCTCTTCGCGGTGCTTCATCAGTTCGGCATCCTGAGCTGTCCAGTGCTTCAGGTTTGAATCTCTTTCCGCGGCAAGCCTCTCGGCCCTTGTCAATTTTTTCTCTTCTGCCATAATACTCCTCCTCTCTCCTTGAATAGAACGACAGGCACCAAAAGCCTGTTGTTGGCAAATACTGTAAAAGAACGGGTACTTGGGTGCTTCTCGGAGTGGCTCCCGGAACAGTTCTGCGGGCTGATCGGGATGTTTTTTGAAACCGCGAATGCATATCACTCAAAGTCGCATAAATCAAGTGAAATCGAAGGGGCAACGGGGTTTTTTCGGCAGGGCCGCTGTTCGATTTTTGACAGGGTTTACCGATTGTGCTAATCAGATCAAAATTATTGGGTGGTTATGCCGGATAAAGAACATAAAGAATCCACAGGCCGGTTCGGAAAGCTCCTGACCCTCATCGATAGGCTCCGGAACCCCGAGGGCGGGTGCCCCTGGGACATCCGCCAGACGAAGGAGGATGTGGGCCGCTACCTCCTGGACGAGACCTATGAGGTCCTCGAGGCCATAGGCAAAGACTCTCCGGCGGCACTGCGGGAGGAGTTGGGCGATCTTCTCTTCATGATCCTGTTCCTTGCCCGGATCGCCGAGGAGGCAAAACTCTTTGGAATCAATGGTGTTCTCGATGACATCTCGGCCAAGATGATCCGCCGCCACCCCCACGTCTTCGGTGATGCGAAGGTGAAAGACGCCGCCGAGGTCAAGCGCAACTGGGACCAGATCAAGAGGGACGTGGAGAAGCGGGGCGAGGGCGAGCCTTCGATCCTGGCGCGGGTTCCCCGGACGATGCCCGCGCTCATGCGGGCCCAGAAGTTGACCGGGGAAGCTGCAAAGGTCGGCTTCGACTGGGACTCGGCACAGAGCGTCATGGCAAAAGTCGAGGAGGAATTGGGAGAATTCCGGGAGGCACTCGCGAAAGGGGATCCCGAGGGGGTCCGCAACGAGATCGGCGACATCCTCTTTTCGATCGTCAACCTCAGCCGGCATCTGAATGTTAACTCCGAAGAGGCCTTGCGGTCAACGAACCGCAAATTCGAGGAGCGCTTCCTCTATATAGAGGAGAGGCTTCGCGAGCAGGGCAAGGACCCGGCGTCATCGACCTTGAAAGAGATGGATGCGCTGTGGGAAGAGGCTAAACGGACAGAAGTTGGGAAGTTAAGAAGATAGGAAGCTCGGACATGGAATGGGTTAATTTGAAGTTCTTCCTCTGTGTCATCGGCATGGTTCTCGTCCTCGAGGGGCTTCCCTATTTCGCCTTCCCGGAAAAGATCAAGTCCGTCTATCTGAAGATCCAGGAGGCTTCCGATGCGAACCTGAGGATGTTCGGATTCCTGGCCATGGTCATCGGGCTGCTGCTGGTTTATTTTGGAACAAGCTAGACATCCGGCGCAAGGCTGCAGGCTGCAGGCTTAAAAAACGACGACCGTTTCGCATGGTGACCGGTCTTTTGAAAAGGGCATCTTGAGTCAATAAATTTTGTTGACTTTCCCTTTCATTTCGGTTATTTGCAGCGTGCGGGTTGAGGAATACGGAAACAACTGGGTCCCGGAAGCCGGGATCTTTTTTTTACCTAATTCCCCAATACCCAGTATTCCAATTCCCAATACCTGTTTTTCTTATTATGAGACTGCAAGATTTTGACTATACGCTCCCCCAGGAGCTGATCGCCCAGTCGCCGGCCCCGGAACGGGACCGCTCGCGGATGATGGTCGTGGAGAAGCGAAGCGGCTCTCTGAGGAACCACGTCTTTCAGGAGTTCCCTGGATTTCTGCGAAAAGGAGACGTTCTCGTCATCAACGACTCGAAGGTGATCCCGGCGAGGCTTTTCGCCCGCAAGACAACGGGGGCCGCCGTGGAGATCCTCCTGCTTCGCAGCCGCGAAGGGACCTCGTCGCCGCGGTGGGAGGCACTGCTCAGGCCGGCAAAGCGCATCAAGGCGGGATCGACCTTGAGTTTTGACGGGGGGGCAAGCGTCCGGGTCCTCGAGAGGATCGACGAGCGCAAATGGGTCGTCGAGTTCAAGACCGACGAGCCCTTCGAGACCTTCCTGCGGCGCCAGGGGCAGGCCCCGCTGCCGCCATACATCCGCCGTGAGAAGACCGGCAGGCCCTCCCCCGAAGATCTCGATCGGTACCAGACCGTCTACGCCAGGCACCCGGGGTCCGTCGCGGCGCCCACGGCCGGGCTGCACTTCACGGAAGCTGTCCTGGATGAGATCCGGGGCAGCGGCATCCCCGTGGCGATGGTTACCCTCCACGTGGGCTACGGAACATTTACCCCGGTGGAGGCCGAACAGATCGAGGATCACAGGATGGACGAAGAATACTTCGAGATCGGCGACGAGACGGCGGAGAGGATCAACTCCGCCGAACGGGTCGTTGCCGTGGGGACCACCTCCACCCGGGTCCTCGAGTCCATCGCCGACGAACGGGGGCACATCCGGGCGGCCTCGGGTTCTACGGGTCTCTACATCTACCCCGGCTACCGGTTCAGGCGCGTAGGGGCGCTGCTCACGAACTTTCACCTCCCGAAGTCGTCCCTGTTCCTGCTCACATGCGCCTTCGCCGGCAGGGAGCTGATATTTGCGGCCTATCAAAAGGCCATCGACGAGCAATACCGGTTCTACAGCTACGGGGATTGTATGTTGATCGTCTAGCGCAGAGCGCTAGACGATCAGGCGTAAGGCAGAGGGCTAAAGGCTTAAGGTCTGATGGAAGAAAACGTATTTTAAATAGGCATAAGGCTTAGGGCTAAAGGGCCTGAAGAGTCCCTTTCTCGCCATTAGCCATTAGCCTTTAGCCATTTGCCGCGAGAATTATGTCGTATCAATTCGAACTACTAAAAACAGACCCGAATTCCGGGGCAAGGCTGGGCAAATTGACAACCGCCCACGGTGAGGTGCGCACGCCCGTCTTCATGCCTGTGGGGACCCAGGGAACCGTGAAGGGCATGACTCCGGAGTGGCTCAAGGAGGCCGGCGCCGAGATCATCCTGGGCAACACCTACCACCTCTACCTGAGGCCGGGCCACGAGTTGATCCGGGAGCACGGTGGGCTTCACCGGTTCATGCACTGGGACCGTCCGATCCTCACCGACAGCGGCGGTTTCCAGGTCTTCAGCCTGGGCCCCCTGCGGAGAATCACGGAGGAGGGGGTCCACTTCCAGTCCCACATCGACGGCTCGCGCCACTTCCTGAGCCCCGAGCGGGCCATCGAGATCCAGGAGGCCCTCGGCTCGGATATCATGATGTGCTTCGACGACTGCACGCCCTACCCCGCCGAGCGCGCCTACGTGGAAAAATCCATGGCGCTGACCCATCGATGGGCCAGACGGTGCCGGGATGCAAAAAAAAGCCCCGATCAGGCCCTCTTCGGCATCGTCCAGGGGGGGGTCCACCGGGATCTGAGGCAGGCCTCCGTCGAGGCGCTCACCGAAATCGGCTTCGACGGGTATGCCATCGGGGGGCTCAGCGTCGGGGAACCCAAGGCCCTCATGATGGAAACCGTCGAGGCCACCGTACCGCTGCTGCCGGCAGGCCAGGCCCGGTACCTGATGGGGGTGGGCACGCCTGAGGACCTCGTCGAGGGAGTCCGGTACGGCATCGACCTGTTCGACTGCGTCATGCCCACCCGTTGCGCAAGGAACGGATTACTATTTACAAATCGCGGAAAGGTTGTTATAAAAAACGCCCGTTACCGGAACGATCAGGCTCCGCTCGACGAGGCATGCGACTGCTACACATGCCGGAACTTCTCGCGGGCCTATCTCCGGCATCTTTTTATAGCCAGGGAGATCCTGGCTTTAATGTTGAACACGATCCACAACGTCCGGTTCTATCTCGCGCTCATGGAGCGCATCCGGACGGCCATTGCCGGGGGCGCCTTCGAGGACTTCCGGCGGGCTTTCAGGGAGCGGGGTCGCGACGACGACGCAGGCCCGATCCCCGAGGGACGGGTGGACGACACCATGAAAACCGAAGAGGAGGACGAACCTTGACAAGTGTTGCATACGCCATGGGAGGGTTAGGAGGGGGCCAGGGAGCACCCGGTGGGGATATGGGCTTCATCCTGATGATGACGGCGATCTTCTTTATCTTCTACTTCCTGCTCATCCGGCCCGCCCAGAAGAAGCAGAAAGAGGCCAAGGAGATGATCGCACAGCTGAAGCACGGCGACATGGTCGAAACGACAGGCGGCATCCAGGGCAAGGTCGCTGCCCTCACCGAGGCCGTGGTGACTGTCGAGATCGCCCCGAACGTGAAGATCAAGGTCAACCGCGCACACATCACGGCCCTCGTGCAGAAAACCGCAGAGGAATAAAAGGTATCAGAAGGGTATCCGTTTGAAAGGGGATTTTCATGTTCCAGAGCCTTAAATTGAGAACGCTCATTGCGGCGGTGGTTACCATCGCTTCGATTTACTTTCTGCTGCCGTCGGTCATGCCGGAGTTGCCGGCCTCGGTGAAAAACGTCTTCCTGAAGAACCGCATCCACCTCGGTCTCGATCTGCAGGGCGGCATGCACCTGGTCCTCGAGGTCGACACCGCGAAGGCCATGGAAAGCACGGTGGAGCGGCTCGCCAACAACATCAAAGAAGGTCTCATGGAGAAGCGGGTCCGCTTTCGCAGCGTGGAGCGCAAGGCCGACAACAGCATATCCATTGAGCTACCGTCCAAGGAATCCCGCGCCGATCTCGAGAAGGTCCTCTCCGATCAGTTCCCAGACCTGGAGATCAAGTCCACCGAGGCCGTCGAGGGGCGCGAGCGGGTGACCCTGAAGTTCCGCGAGAAGCAGATCGCCGACATGAAAAAGACGATGCTCGACCAGAGCCTCGAGACGATCCGCAATCGCGTGGACCAGTTCGGTGTGACGGAACCCGAAATCATCCCCCAGGGGGAGGACCGGATCCTGATCCAGCTGCCCGGGATCAAGGACCCCAAGAGGGCCATCGACCTCATCGGCAGGACAGCCCTGCTGGAGTTCAAGCTCGTCGACGAGGAGCATGGCCTCGAGGAGGCGCTCCGGGGCAACGTCCCGGCAGGGAGCATCCTGATGAAGGGCACCCGCGAGAAAGGCGAGAGCACCGGCAACCGCCGGGACACCATGTACCTCCTGAAGGAGCGCACCCTGCTGACGGGCCAGTCGCTCGAGAACGCCCAGGTGAAGATCAGCGACCGCTTCGGAGAGCCCTATGTGTCCATCAAGTTCAATCCGCAGGGGGCGAAGGACTTCGACCGGATCACCGGCGAGAACGTGAACAAAAGACTCGCCATCATCCTCGACGGCGTCGTCTACTCGGCGCCCGTCATCAAGGAAAGGATCTCCGGCGGCGATGCCCAGGTCACGGGCTCGTTCACCATGGACGACGCAAAGGACCTGGCGATTGTGCTGCGCGCCGGCACCCTGCCCGCGCCGGTCAAGATCCTCGAACAGCGCTCCGTGGGCCCGTCGCTGGGCCAGGATTCCATCGACAAGGGAATCCTTTCCACGATTATCGGCATGTTGCTGGTCTTCGTTTTCATCGTGATCTACTACAGGTGGTCGGGCGTCGTGGCCTGCATCGCCCTGCTGCTCAACCTCGTACTGCTGCTCGGGACCATGGCCCTCTTCGATGCCACGCTCACCCTGCCGGGCATCGCCGGCATCGTGCTCACCGTCGGTATGGCCGTGGATGCCAACGTGCTCATCTTCGAGCGCACCCGCGAGGAGCTGCGGACGGGCAAGACGCCGCGGGCGGCCATCGACGCGGGCTACACGAAGGCCTTCCTGACCATCTTCGACTCGAACGTGACGACGCTCATTGCGGCGGTCTTCCTCTTCCAGTTCGGGTCGGGGCCGGTGAAGGGATTCGCCGTGACGCTGACCATCGGTCTCATCGCCAGCATGTTCACGGCCATCTTTGTCACCCGGATCATCTTCGACTACTTCACCTGGACCCGGAAGATCGAGAAGCTGAGTATCTAGTTTCCGGGCAGCAAAAGAAAACACGCCTCTGGCGCACACTGGGGATACACTATGTTTGAATTGATACGGCCGGACACCAATTTCGATTTCGTCGGCAAAATGAAGGCGGCGGTCATAGCATCCGCCCTGTTCATTCTGATCGGGATCGCATCCGTCGTCTACCACGGCGGCCTCAACCTCGGCGTCGACTTCGCCGGCGGGGCCGTCGTGCAGGTCAGGTTTCAGAAAGAGGCCTCCACGGACAGTCTCCGCTCGGCCCTGGACGGCGTGCAGCTCGAAAACAGCACCATCCAGGAGTTCGGCGCCGCTGAGAACCGGGAGTTCCTGATCCGGACCCCGGAGACGGCGGCGGACCTCAAGCTTCTCACCGACCGGATCGAGAGCGCCCTGACGAAGGCTTTCGGCCAGGGGACCTACGAGATCCGGCGGGTGGAGGCGGTGGGCCCGAAGGTAGGCAAGGACCTGACCCAGAAGGCCATCCTCGCCCTGGCGCTCGCCTGGGTGGCTATGTTGATCTACATCGGCTTCCGTTTCGAGTTCCGTTACGCCGTGGGCGGGATCATCGCTTTGATCCACGACGTGCTCGTCACGGTGGGGGTGCTCTCTCTGCTGAACATGGAGTTCACCCTGAACACGGTGGCGGCGCTGCTCACCATCATCGGTTTCTCCATCAACGACACGATCGTCATCTACGACCGCATCCGCGAAAACGTGCGTAAAAAAATCCGGGCGGATCTGAGGCAGATCGTGAACGTGAGCGTCAACGAAACCCTGAGCCGGACGATCCTCACCTCGCTCACCGTGTTCCTGGTGCTCGTGGTGCTGCTTGTCCTGGGAGGGCCCGTGATCTTCGATTTCTCCTTCGCCATGTTTGTCGGCGTGATCGCCGGTTGTTATTCCACCGTATTCATCGCCAGCCCCTTCGTGCTGTTCATGGAGCGGTTCATGCCGTCAAAGCGCAAGAGGAAGTAGTGCCGTGACACCTCTGGAGTACGCCGGGCTGACGGTTTTCATCCTCGTTCTGCTCATCGGGTTCTTCTCGATCCTGATGGGGCTTCCGGGGACGCTCGTCATCCTCTTCAATGTCCTCGTTTACGCGCTGGTGACGGGCTTTGACAAGATCGGCTTCAAGATCCTGATTGTGCTTATCGTGATCTCGGCCATCGCCGAATCCCTCGAGTTCCTGCTGGGGATCACCTGGGCAAAGCGTTACGGAACCTCGAAGCGAGGCATTGCGGCCTCGCTCATCGGCGGGGTCATCGGAGCCCTTCTCCTGACCCCCGTTTTCCTGGGTCTCGGGGCCCTCATCGGGTCCTTCCTCGGGGCGCTCCTGGGGGCCTTCGTTGTCGAGATCCTCAACCAGAGGGACTTCAAGCCGGCGGCACGGGCCGGCTTCGGCGCGCTGATGGGCCGCCTGACCGGCCTTTTCGCCAAGGGGCTTTGCGGACTCGCCATGGTGATCATCTCGCTCATGGCCATTTACTCCTGAGAAAGACGAACGACACATGACCTCGAATCCGAAAACCGCAAAAATCAGGGAGTACGCAGAGGCGATCATCATCGCCATCCTGATTGCCGCCTTCATCCGCACCTTCGTCATCCAGGCCTTCAAGATCCCCTCGGGGTCCATGAAGCCGACCCTCGAGATCGGCGATCACATCCTGGTGAACAAGTTCAGCTACGGCGTCAAGCTTCCCTACCTGCGCAACACCATCATCCCCTTCGGCCAGCCCCAGCGGGGCGACATCGCCGTCTTCATCTACCCCGAGGACAAGACGAAGGACTTCATCAAGCGAGTCATCGCCGTTGGGGGTGACACGGTCGAGATCCGGAACAAGAAGGTTTTCATCAACGACGCACCCTTGAACGATCCCTACGGGGTCCACGTGGAGGACGTCATCTACCCGAAGGCGATCCAGCGCAGAGACAACCTGGGACCCATCAAGGTCCCCGAGGGGACCCTTTTCGTCATGGGCGACAACCGCGACCAGAGCTACGACAGCCGTTTCTGGGGCTTCGTCAAGCTCGAGGACGTCATCGGGAAGGCCTTCATCATCTACTTCTCCTGGGACAGCGACGACAGCGGCGTGCGCTGGAATCGCATCGGGAAAATGCTGAAATGAACGGCGCAAGGCGACTGTAAGTTCCGTCCTATGAACAACATTTTCCTTGATCTTCCTCTCCCCTGGCGGGAGAGGATTGAGGTGAGGGGGTCCTTCGACATCCTTCGATGGACTCAGGACAGGCGCTCAGGATGACATCTCCGTTCGCCATGGTGAGCAGTCATCGTGAGCCTGACGAACGACGAACCCTCACCCTCACCCTCACCCTGCCCCTCTCCCCTCAAGGGAGAGGGAAATTAAGGTAAGGGTTATTGGCAGGTCTGTTCCGTCCAAATCCCCCCTTCCCCCCTTTGTAAAAGGGGGGCTTGTTTATGGTTCTCCCCCTTTTGTAAAGGGGGATGAAAGGGGGATTTTTCTTTTGCACATCATCCGCATTCCATATAGATTTCCGGTATGAATAAATTCTTGTCTCGACTGGGATGCCTGATACGCAGCATTTTCTGCAGCAAGCGAAACTACGGTTGCCTGCCGGATGCATCAAGAGACGCGCATCCGGCGGAAAAAGCCGGAGAACCCGCCTCAAACCGTTCCCAATCCGCCAATTCCGTTGAAAAAGATGCTTCTTTGCGATAGAGTCCCATTCCATGAAGAGACCCGCCGGTTTTGTTCTGCGGCTCGCCTTCGGGCTGGTCATCGTACTTGCTGCCTGTTCGGGCCCTGACCGGGACGAGGGGAGTGTCGATGTCCGCCACGGGCAGGATGTGGCCGCCTACGGGGATATCCTGGTGGAGGGCTCCATCGGCGATGCAAGCAATCTCATCCCCGTGCTTGCCACGGACAATGCCTCACACAGCATCTCGGGTCTCATCTTCAACGGTCTCGTGAAGTACGACAGGGATCTCAACATCGTCGGCGATCTGGCCGAATCCTGGGACATCTCGAAAGACGGCCTCGTCATCACCTTTCACCTGCGAAAAGGGGTCCGCTGGCACGATGGACAGCCGCTCACGGCCGAGGACGTCCTCTTCACCTACCGGCTCACCATCGACCCCAAGACGCCCACGGCCTACGCCGGGGATTTCCTGAAGGTGAAGAAGGCCGAGGTCCTCGACGCCCACACCTTCCGCGTGACCTACGACAAGCCCTTCGCCCCTGCGCTCATGAGCTGGGGCTCCGCCGTGATGCCGAAGCACCTGCTGGAAGGGAAAGACGTGACCAAGAGCCCGCTCGCGCGCCACCCCATCGGGACGGGCCCCTATCGTTTCAAGGAGTGGAAGACGGGTCAGAAAATCGCCCTCGTCTACAATCCCGACTATTTCGAGGGGCGGCCCTTCCTCGACGGCCGCGTCATGCGCATCATCCCCGACATGGCCACCATGTTCCTCGAACTTCGCGCGCGCGGCATCGACCAGATGGGGCTCACGCCGCTGCAGTACACCCGGCAGACGGAAAACCAGTACTTCCGCAACCACTTCCGCAAATACCGCTACCTCTCCTTTTCCTACACCTACCTCGGCTTCAACCTGCAGAACCCCATGTTCGCCGACAGGAGGGTGAGGCAGGCCCTCTCCTACGCCATCAACAAGGAAGAGCTCATCGACGGGATCCTTCTGGGCCTGGGAAAGGAAGCCACAGGGCCCTTCAAACCGGGCACATGGCAGTTCAACGCCGACGTGAAGCGATACCCCTTCGACCCGAAAAAGACCCTGGAGCTCCTCGCGGAGGCGGGCTGGCGGGACACAGACGGCGACGGCATTCTCGACAAGATGGGCCAGCGGTTCGAGTTCGATCTTCTCGTCAACCAGGGAAACGAGGTCCGCGCAAAGACGGCGGAGATTGTGCAGCGAAGACTCGCCGAGGTGGGCATAACCGTCAAGATCCGGGTCATCGAGTGGGCCGCCTTCATCAAGGAGTTCATCAACAAGCGGCGTTTCGACGCCGTCATTCTCGGGTGGACGATCCCGATGGATCCCGACCTCTACGACGTGTGGCACTCAAGCAAGACGGGGCCGAGCGAGTTGAACTTCATCTCCTACAAGAACGAGGAAGTGGACGCATTGCTGGAGAGGGGCCGCAGCACCTTCGACCGCGCCGAGCGCAAGCGCTGCTACGACCGCATCCAGGAGATCCTGGCGGAGGATCAGCCCTACATCTTCCTCTACGTGCCCGACGCGCTGCCCATCTTCAACGCCCGGGTGCGCGGGATCGACCCGGCTCCCATCGGCATCGGCCACAACACGATCCGCTGGTACGTGCCGAAGGAGGAGCAGAAGTACGTGATGACGCAGTGATGAAAGAAGAAGGTGAGAAGGTAAGAGGGTAAGAAGTTTGGAGAAGCAGAGAACTTGCGATTGGCTGTCGAGACCCTGAGCGTGGAGCCGCTATTTCACCGGTATTCGAAGGGAAATGAGAATGGAAAAACACAAAACGGGTAAGACTCTCCACAAGCCGCGGCGAAAGAGCGCTCAGCCGGCCGCAAAATCCCCGGGATTGAAGAAACCGGCATCGGGCCATGAGCCGAGACCGCAGGATCTGCCCGTGCTGCTTCTCTACAACATCGACCCCGCATGGGAACCCCCTGAACAGGACGAAGCCGTGACCGCGACGCAGGAACTGATCGAGGCCTTGCGGCAAGTCGGCCATCCCGTCACTCCCGTCCAGGTCGACGATCCGGACCTGCGGAGATTTCTTTCTCCCTACAATCCCGACCATTTCATCATTTTGAACTGGTGCGAAGCCATCCCCGGCATCGCCCACAGCGATGCGCTGGCCGCAGAGACCCTCGAAGAGATGGGTTTCACATACTCGGGCTCGCCACCGCCGGTCCTGAGGCTGAGCGGGAACAAGGAAAAGGTCAAAGACGTCCTTCTTCGCGCCGGCGTGCCGATCCCGCAGGGCTGTGTCTGCTCAACGGCACAGCACGTATCGTGGGAGCGGTTTCCCGCCATCGTGAAGCCCGTCCGCGAGCACTGCAGCATCGGGATCACGCCCGAGGCCGTCGTCCTGGACCTGCATGCACTTCGGGGACGCATCTCCTTCGTCACTGAGACCTACCGGCAGCCCGCCCTCGTGGAGGAGTTCATCGACGGCCGGGAATTCCGGGTGACCCTCTGGGGAAACGAGTACGTGGAGATGCTGCCGCCCGTCGAGATGGAGTTTTCCGCCTTCAGCGATGTGCGCGAGCGCCTGTGCTCGTGGGACGCCAAGTTCACGCCGGGCTCGCGCCACTACACCGAGATCCGCACCGTCGCACCCGCTCCGCTGACCACGGAGGAGCTTCGCCTGCTCGAAAAGGTTTCCCTGGCCGCCTACCGGGCCATGGGGATCCGGGACTATGCCCGCTTCGACTTCCGGCTTCGCGACGGCGTGTTCTACCTCCTGGACCCGAACCCCAACCCCGACATCAGCTCCGACGCCAGCCTGGCCCTCATGGCGGAGCTCGCCGGCCACTCTTACGGCCAGATGGGAAGCCGGCTTATACACCTCGCGGCGAAGCGGCATCCGGTCTTTGGCATGAAAAGGTGATCCGGTGTTGACGTGACGGGGTGCCGGAGTGTTTTTTTTCTGCACCCTGTGCTCAGGTTGGAATGCCGATCGGCAGATAATGCTTGCATACAATTAAATTGTGTGGAAGGAATGCGACCATGAAAATGCGAGCCGAGGATTGTATCTTTTTCCAGCTGGCAAAGGCGGCCCAGACGGGCTCACGGTTCTGGAGCCAGAAGGTGGCGGCCCTGAACGTGACGGCTACCCAGGCCATGGTTTTGCGCTTCCTTTTTGACCGGGATGAGGTGAACTCGAGTGAACTCGGGAGCAGGACCGAGCTGGACAGCGCGACACTCACGGGCATTCTGGACAGGCTCGAGGCTGCGGGGATCATCGAGAGGCGACCGAACCCCACGGACCGGCGGGCCATCCATATCCATCTCACAGAGAAAGGAAGAGGGGCAGCAAAGGAGATTTTCCGGTTAGTGGGTCTCGCCAATGCCGAGTTTCTGGGGGGCCTGAATCCTTCCGAGGGAAAAGAGCTCAGGCGCCTGCTGGACAAGGTCAGGCAGAAGTAAATTTTTTTGCCCGCATAGCTCGCATGCAATCTAATTGTGTGCAATGGATATGGATTCTCCCTTGACCGGCTGCATTGGGAAGATCCTGTCGAAAAAGCAAAAAAGGAGGTAGCCACATGTCTGAACTACTGAAGATGCTGGGATGTCGTTATCCGATCATCCAGGGACCCATAGGGGAAATGAACAGTCCGCGCCTCGTCGCAGCCATCTGCGAGGCCGGCGCCTACGGGATGCTCGCTCTCGGATTCAGCGACGCCGAAAGAACCCGGCAGCTGGTCAAAGAGGTAAAAGCGCTCACCGACAAGCCCTTCGGCGCCAACCTGATGCTCCTCAATCCCAACAACCCGGGGATTCTCGAGGTGCTGGCCGACGCGGGTGTCAAGACGATCACCACGTCGGTGGGCAATCCAAAACCAGTGTATCAGCGGATCCACGAAATGGGGATGAAGGGGCTCCATGTGGCGCTCACCCTGGTCCACGCCATGAGGGCTGAGGAAGCCGGGGTGGACGGGATTGTCATTACAGGGGCCGAATCCGGCGGTCTTCGCTCCACTGAATCCGAATCCACCAACATGGTCCTGATCCCCCTGGTCGTCGATCACGTGCGCGTCCCCGTCGTGGCCGCAGGCGGAATCGCCGACTCGCGGGGGTACCGCGCGGCCCTGGCGCTCGGCGCACAGGGGGTGCAGGTCGGGACTCGTTTTCTTGCCACCGAGGAGAGCACCGCCCACGAGAAATGGAAGCAGGCCATCGTCCAATGCGGCGACGGGGGAACGATCCTGATCCCGCTCAAAAGGATGAACATGCGGGCCGTCCTGACACCCGCCTTGAAGAAACTGATGAGCGAACCGGGCTTCGATCTGACCGGCCGCTACCGCCTCGAGGACGTTCCGAAGGCTTGGGGCTCGGGGGACTTCGATCTCTTTCCCGCCGGAGCCGGTCAGGTCAGCGCGCTGATCAGGGATATCAAGCCCGTCCGCGAAATCATCGCGGAGATGGTTTCATCAACCCCAGGGTGACAGAAAGAGAAAAGACGGCAGTTGACCGCGAAGACGTTTTCATGGCAGGCTTTGCGGGTCCGCATACGACGACAAAACAAAGGAGGGAGAGCATATGACGTACGAGACGATCCAGTTCGAAGTGAAGGATCAGGTGGCCTTCATCACCCTGAACCGTCCCGAGGCGGCAAACGGGCTCATCATGACCTCTGGCAGGGAACTGATGCACGCGGCCATCCGCTGCGACGAGGACCCGGGCATTCGGGCGGCCCTGCTCACCGGGCGCGGCAAATTTTTCAGCGCCGGCGGCGATCTGAAGTATTTTGCGGAATCCGGTGAGGGGCTGGCGCAAGCCCTGAAGGAAATGACCGTCTACTGCCACGCGGCGGCCTCGCGCTTCATGCGCATGGACAAACCGCTGGTGACTGCCGTCAACGGGCCCGCAGCGGGGATGGGGATGAGCTTTGCCATCTCCGGGGACCTGGTGCTTGCCGCCGAATCGGCGTCATTCACGGCGGCCTACACGGCGGCGGCGCTCTCGCCGGACGGCGCGATGACATACCTGCTGCCCCGCTTCATCGGGTTGTTGAGAACCAAGGAGCTGATGCTGACGAACCGCAGGCTCAGCGCCAAGGAGGCGCTGGAGTGGGGCCTCGTGAATCGGGTCGTCCCCGACGCGGAGCTGATGCAGGAAGCTGAAAAGCTGGCGAGGACCCTCGCAGCCGGACCCACGCGGTCATTCGGATCGGTGAAGAAACTGCTGTGCGGGACCTATTCGGAGTCGTTGGAGACGCAGATGGAACTCGAGGCCCGGGGGATCGCCGACATGTCGAAAACAGCCGATGCCCGGGAGGGAGTGGGCGCGTTCCTCGCAAGGCGCAAGCCCGTTTTCACCGGAAAGTAGAGGTCCTCAAGGGACACAAAATCCCCCTCTTTCCCCCTATGGGAACCGTCTTCCTTAATTTCCCTCTCCCTTGAGGGGAGAGGGCCAGGGTGAGGGTGAAAAAAGCGGAATAAGATCATCCCCCCTCACCTCAATCCTCTCCCGCCAGGGGAGAGGAAGATCAAGGTATCGGGTTCTCACAGGGGGGATGACCGGGGGCGCATCCCGTCAGGGTGCGCAACCATGTATGGTTCGTTCCTTACCGGGCCGCCCCGCGAAGCGGAGCAGGTCGGCAAAGGGGGATTTGTTTTTTCAGTGCAGGCCGACCGCCTGCTAGGCAATCGCGCCCAGTCAGGTGCCCCCCTGACCGGCTGCGCAGACGAAGCAGTGCTCACCCGTCACGATGTGTCGGCGCGAAAGCCGCTTGATGTCGAAGCCGGCGATGTGCCGGGGGCAGGTACTGTCGACGAAGAGGTCGAGAGACTGGTTATAGTCGCAATCGAAAAGAGCGCCATCCCAGCGGACGCTCACCAGGTTACGGCACATGAGCCCCTCGAGGGTTGCGGGGTTGAAGGCCTCCCGGACCATGCTCATGTATGAGTCCAACTGGGCGGTCCTGAGGAGAAAGTCGCGGAATCGTCCCAGCGCCATGTTCGGAAATACATAGAGGGAATTGAAGGCGATCCCGTGACGGCTGCGGAGCGTCTTGCGAAATTCCTCTTCGATATCCTTCTGCAAGGGGGCAAGAGCTGCTCCCGGCGGGTTATAGACCAGGTGGAGGAGAAGCCCGTTGGTCCCGTATCCCCTGTCGTTAAGTCTTTTGAGGGCCCTGAGGCTTCTGCTGAAGGCTCCCCTGCCCCGCACCAGGCTCACGCTCGCCCCGGTATCGCCCGGCAGGGATGCAATGACGTCGACATGATGGTCGCGGAAGAATTCGGGGAGATCCCTGCACGCGGGCTCCTCCAGGACGGTAAGGTTCGTGCGGACGATTACGCGGGTTCCGATGCGGCGCGCCTCGCCAACCAGGTTGCGCAGTTCAGGATGAAGCTCCGGGGCGCCGCCCGTGATGTCGAGCGTCCCGATCCTTTCCCGCCGCAGCACGCCAAGCACCATCTCGATCGTCTCACGGCTCATCATCTCTTTTCTGCCGGGTCCCGCCGAGAGGTGGCAGTGCTTGCAGCTCATGTTGCAGGCATACCCCAGGTTGACCTGAAGGATGGCGACCTCTTTTGCCACCAGGGGCCCGCCCCGAACGCCCTTCACTTTTTCATCGAACGTCAGCATGTCACCGGGTGATCCTCTCCGTTCCATTACCCAATTGCAGGCTTCGCGCAGAGACCGAGTCTGCGGTCGGCCTTCATGCAAGCAAGTATATACATGGCGGTCATCATCCTCCACCTTTTTTTTAGCTCCCCTCGGCAGAAAAAAGGCGGGAGTGCAGCCCGCCTGCTCTCCCGCCTCTTAATTCTTCCCAAACCCTAGATTGATCAATTCCTCCAGGAAACTCAGATGGCTTCTATCGTGGAAGGCGGCTTGGTGGCGACGTTGTACGTCACGCTCACCACACCGGGCACGCTGCTGAGAATCTTCCCGGCGATCCGTTCGAGCGTTTGCCAGGGAAGCCTAGTCGGCGTGGCCTTTCTGGCATCGATGCTGTCCCAGCAGCGGATCTCGATCTGGAGCCCGAAGTCCCGCTTGCCCTCGCGCATGCCCGTGACACGGTCCTCGTGGAGGATCGCCATGTACTGGAAGGCTTTGACATTCTGGAGTTCCTCCTCAACGATGACCGTCGCCTTTCTGACCAGCGCGATCTTCATCGGCGTCACCTCACCGATGACCCGGGCGGCGAGAGCAGGCCCCGGGAAGGGGATCCGCTCGAAGAGGGATTTCTGGAGCCCGAGGGCCATGCCGACCTTGCGGACGCCGTCCTTGCGCAGTTCCACGAGAGGCTCGCTGATCTTGTAGCCGAAGGCCTTTTTCGGGTCGATACCGATCTGCTCGAAGACGTTGTGCTGGCGCTTGATCCCGGCGGCCGTCTCCTCGATGTCGGTGAGGATCGTCCCCTGCAGCAGGACCGTGGCCTTGCTTTTCAGCACGAGATCGCGGAATACCCTCTTGTAGAACGTCTGGGTGATGGCCTCCCGTTTCAGCTCCGGGTCCGTTATGCCCTTCATGGCGTCGAAAAAGGCCGCCCTGGCATCGACGATCGTCACGGGGATTCCCAACTCCTTGAACAGGGCCTTCACCTTCTTCGGCTCGCCCTCGCGCATGATCCCGTTGTCGATGAAGAAGGTCTTGAGTTTTTTCCCCAGCGCCCTGTGCGCCAGGGCCGTGACGACCGACGAGTCCACGCCGCCCGAAAGCGCGCTGATGGCGATCCCGTCGCCCACCATCTCCCGGATCTCGCGGACCTTCTCGTCGATGAATTTCTTCGGTTTCAGATCCTTGGCCTTGATCTCCTTGTACTTCATGACCCCCTCCTCCGAAGCAGAGTATTAGCCGCGGGCGCGCGACCCGGAAGCGGCGTTACAATTTTGTAACACAGCCGCCGCTTTTCTTCCAGCCCTTTGATTCGTTATGAGGACGGATGCCGAGAGAATCCTCTTCTTCCTGAAAGCGTTGAAATCGTACTGCGCCGCTGAGTAGAAAATTATAATCGGGATTGGCAGAACCAAAAAACAAAGAAGGCAGGACTTGCAACCCTGCCTTCTTATTTTTACACGCTGACCGTTTCAACTGCTTGTCCGTCACTTGATTGTCAGGAGGACGGGATCAGTTTCTTATCGCCAAGGGTCTTCACCACCAGGCTGACGAAGCGGGAGATCTGGTCGTCGCTCCCGGAGGGGTTGACGGCATCGACGGTGGATCGCCAGACGATGCCCTTCGTTTTCCCGTCGTAGAGCCTCGACTCCAGGGTTATCGCTTCGCGCTGCTTGACCGTCTGCGGTCCGGGGCCGAACCATGGTATGTACATCATCGAAGACATGGTCTTGTCTGGCGCCCCGTAGGTTTGGACATCGGTTCCCGCCCCCAGGACCCGCACGATCAGGTAGGCCTCGATTCCCATTGCCTGGCTCACCCTTATCAGTTCCTCACGGGTTGCCTTGTCGGGGTCGGGGAAGGAATCATGGCACGTGGCCGCCTCGACTCCCTGCGACTTGAGCTGCTTGGCAAACTCGTTCTCGATAGGCTGCCGCAAGTAGTCCCGCTTCTCCATGGCGACGACCATGATCTTCTTGTAGGCCGGTCCCGTATAGGTCGAGTTCCTCCAGTTGTCCGTCAGGCGCATGGGGGAGGCACAGGAGAGGGTCATCAGTGACGCCGCAAAAAGCAGGATTCCCGATATTGCGATTCTCGTCTTGCCCATATGGATCTTCCTTTCATTTTGTTCTGCAGGCCGGTAATGAGTCCGGATTGGTCCTCAGGCCAGGGAGCCCTTTTCGGGCATTAGGTCATCACCCCGCTCCATCCTCTCGCAACTTCTTTTTTTGCATCCCTGAAAAGATAAAACCCTCTCGCCTTGTAACGGGCGGGGCATCCATGTCAATTCCAATTCGTAATCATCCGTGTCTCTTGATCGAGATGTGATCGAGTAGCCGGTGAGCTCCACACCCTTCTGTTCGTGACGATCCGAAAGAAATCTCTCAGTCCGTCCCCTTCAGCGTGTCGAGAAGGAACGAGCGCAGGCGGCCGTAATCGGCGGGCATCTCGACGGGCTCGCCGGTGCGTTTGTCGAGGTCCTTCATGCTCCGGGGCACCTCGGGGGTGATGCCGAGCAGCTCGATGATCTCGTCGGGAAACTTGGCCGGGTGGGCCGTCTCGAGGCAGACGCAGGGCTCCGCGATGGGCCCGCAGCAGGCCTCCAGGTAATGCTCCAATCCCTTCCAGCCAACGGCCCCATGGGGCTCCAGCAGGATGTTGTATTGCTCGTAGACGCGACGGATGGTCTTCTTCGTCTCTTCGTCGGAGATGCTCACGGAGAAGATGCGCCTGCGCATCTCCTTGAGATCGGGGTAAACGTGCACAACCCCCGTGCGGTCCACCGTCCCACCGTAGAGATCGAAGAAGCGGGCCAGGTTGCTCGGGTGGCCCACGTTCATGGCGTTGGAGAGGCAGGCCCGCGACGGGGAAACCTTCTCGTAGACGCCCGTCTTGAGATAGTTGGGGAACTCGTCGTTTTCGTTGGTTGGCATGACAAGCATCCGGACGGGAAGCCCCATGCGCCGGGCGTACTCGCAGCCCAGGGCGTTGCCGAAATTCCCCGAGGGGACGGAGAAGACGATCTCCTCGCCTTTGCTTGCCAGCTGGGCATATGCATAGACGTAGTAGACGCTTTGCGGCATGATCCGGCCGAAGTTGATGGAGTTGGCCGAGGTCAGGTTGAGCTGCGATAGCCCCGGGTCGGAGAAGGCCTGCTTCACGAGGTTCTGGCAGTCGTCGAACTTGCCGTCGACGGACAGGGCCCGGACGTTGTCGCCGATCGTGTCGAGTTGCTTCTTCTGCATCCCGCTGACTTCGTTTCGCGGGTAGAGGATCCAGACGCTGATCCCCTCGACGCCCTTGAAGGCCTCGCCGACGGCGCTCCCCGTGTCGCCCGAGGTGGCCACGAGCACGTTGAGCCGCTTTCCCCGGTCGCGCAGACGGCTCATGAGCCTCGCCATCATCCGGGCTGCAAAATCCTTGAAGGAAGCCGTGGGCCCCCGATCGAGACGCATGACGTACATTCGGTCACAGACCCGCTCCAGGGGAACGTCGTAGTTGTAGGAGTCCTCGACGATTTGCCTGAGCACGTCGCGGGGCAGTTCTCCTCCCAGGAATGCATGCGCAACGAGGAGCGCGGCCCTGGCGTAAGGGGCCCCCTTGAGCGCCAGAATGTCATCGATGGAGAGCCGGGGAATGGGCTCCGGCATGAAGAGCCCCTCGTCGGGCGCCTGCCCCTGGATCAGGGCATCGCGGAAGGAGACTCGCTCCTTGAAAGGCGCGAGGCCGGCCTGCCCGTCGAGTCGGCGGTTTGTGCTGTAGTAGCGGATCATGGAACTACCTCAATGACAGGCTTTCGGGACGATACGTCCTGATAAAGTCGAGGAAGATTTTATGGTGGGTCATTAAATCGAATTGCCTGCGATAAATCAAATAAAAAGATCTCTCGATCGGGCAGCCCTCGATGGCAAGGGCCGTAAGGAGACCCGATTTCAGTTCGCGCCGGATGGCGTGTACGGAAACCACGGAGATCCCGAGGCCGGCGATGATGGCCTCCTTCACGGCCTCGGAGCTTCCCAGCTCCGCCGCGATGTTGAGATGCGGCAGGCCGGGGGCGCCCGTTTCCCTCAGGCACTCTTCGAGCGCCTCCCGCGTGCCCGAGCCCTTCTCGCGGATCACGAAGGGCGCCTCTGCAATCTCGGCGATACGGGCCGATCGCCGCTTCGCCCAGGAATGCCCTGAGGGGACGGCCAGCACCAGGCGGTCCTTCCAGAGTTCCTCGGCAATCAACTTCCCCCCCGACGGGTTCTTCCCGATGAATCCGATTTCAGCGCCGTTTCCCAGGACGGTTTCGATGACGTCGCTGCTGTCGGCCGTACGCACAGTGACCCGGATCTCGGGGAATTTTTTCCGGAACCCGCCGATCGCATAGGGCAGGATATACGTGGCCGGAATCGTGCTTGCGGCGATCAGGATGTCACCGGACTCCGTTTCCCGAAGTCGCAGGACCCTCTCCCGGGCTTCGTCCCTGAGCCTGATGATCCGCCGGGCATAATCGTAAAGGACCTTACCCTCGGGGGTCAGGGCGAGGCTCCGGCTGGAGCGGTTGACGATCTTCGCCCCCAGGGCCTCTTCGACATTGCGGATGTGTTTCGTCAGCGAGGGCTGCGTGAGGTGCATTCTTTTCGCAGCACGGCTGAAGCTGCGCTGATCGACGAGATGAATGAGGGCCTCGAGCTGCTGCATCGTCATGTTTTGAAACCCGTCGGCAGCCATGCCCCTTTCCTCCTTCCCGTGCTTGCGAGGGCGCAGCGCGCCCGTCCCGCAATGGCTGATTACCATAAAGAAAGCGCATAATCAACGGGTTATTATAACTTCTATGAATTTGACATATTCGATAAAGCTGAATATGAATATACTGAGAAACGACCCGCCGGCAGGGCGCGCCGCCGGCATGGAATACGCGAGCAGGTGGAACTCGGTTGTCTGTCCGGCACATCATAGACAGGTTGAGAGCCTTCCTTCACTCACGATGGACTGACCGGGCGATCCGCGGGACCCTGGCCTTCCTCTTTATTTACGGGGGAGCTCTGAAGCTGATGGACCCCAAGGCCTTTGCTGCGACCCTGTCCCACTTTGATCTCATTCCCGAGATGCTCCTTCCCGTCGTGGCCATCGGGCTCCCCGCACTGGAGGTGGTCGCGGGAACGGCGCTTCTTTTCAGCATCCCGGGGGGCCTCACGGCGATCACGGGGCTTCTCGTCCTGTTCGTCGCAGTCCTGGGCTACGGCATCCTGTCCGACCTGAACGTCGACTGCGGCTGTTTCGGTCCCGAGGAGATCGCGGGCCAGCAGAGCCTGAGGCAGGCATTCATCCGGGATCTTCTCCTCATCGGAGCGGTGTCCTTCCTCTATTACACCCGCCGGACGCGGGCCAATTTTGAAATAGACCGGCGTCCATAGTGCCGTAAGTAAAAACAAAAGGAGACTTTCTGTATGATTCGCAAAGTGATCATTGCCGCCATCGCCGCGATATGGGTCCTGGCAGCCGGAAATGCGCTGGCCGCCTGGGGAACGAAGGAACTGGAAAACGAGACCATCGCCGTCAATTTCGCCGGAGAAGTCGCCCGGGGCGGTTATAAAATCGTGGCGACGAAGGAATTGAAAAGCTGGGTCGACCAGAAGAAACCCATGCTCCTCGTTGACACCATGCCCTACGAGGACAGCTACAAGAAGCAGCACGTCCCCGGGGCCGTGCAGATGGAGTTCCCCATCCCCGAGATGACGAGCCTCGATGACAAGACGAAGGCGTCGCTGGAGAAGCTCCTGGGGCCCGACAAGAACCGGCTCGTCGTCTTCTACTGCGGGTTCACGAAGTGCACGCGAAGCCACAACGCGGCCATGTGGGCCGTGAAGCTGGGATACAAGAACGTCTACCGTTACCCGGGCGGCATCAAGGGCTGGGACGAGGCGGGGTATCCGGTCGAGAAAGTGAAATAAGGTGCCTTGACATTTTTTGGTAGGATGAAGGATAAAATAATGTTCGTCCGCTACTTCTGGCGAAAATTTCTCTACGATGTGAGGAAAAGCGTTATGAGGGACAAGAAGATCCGCCTGACGGAAACCGTCAAGAGCGCCGGTTGAGCCTGCAAGATCGGTCCGGGTGACCTGAATCGAGCACTGCAAGGCCTGCCGAAAATCGTTGACCCGAATCTCATCGCCGGGATCGAGGGCAACGAAGACGCAGGGGTGTATAAACTTCGCGACGACCTGGCCATCATCCAGACGGTGGACTTCTTCACGCCCATCGTGGACGACCCCTACACCTTCGGCCAGGTGGCGGCCGCCAATTCCCTCTCCGACGTCTACGCGATGGGGGGAAAGGCGCTGACGGCCATGAACATCATCTGCTTCCCCGTGAAGACGATGGACATCTCCATTTTACACGACGTCCTTCGCGGCGGGCTCGACAAGATGATCGAAGCCGGGGTGACCCTTGTGGGCGGGCACAGCGTGGAGGACAACGAGTTCAAGTACGGCCTGGCCGTAACGGGTCTTATCCATCCCGACAAGGTGCTCCTCAACCGGGGCGCAAAAGCAGGCGACCGCCTGATCCTTACAAAGGCTCTCGGGACGGGGATCGTCAGCACGGCCGTCAAGGTGGGGGCCGCCGACGAGGCCCTCGTCGAGCGCTCCATCCGCTCCATGTCGACGCTGAACCGCAAGGCGGCCGACGTCATGATGGAGACGCCGGGTGTGCATGCCTGCACGGATGTTACCGGTTTCGGCTTCCTGGGTCACGCCTGCGAGATGATCGAGGGGAGCGACGTGGGGCTCCAGGTCTTCGCAACGGCTGTGCCCGTGTTCAAGGGTATCCGGGAGCTCGTGGAAGGCGAGATCATCCCCGGCGGATTGCTCCGCAACCGTGATTACCGCAAACCCATGGTGGATGTCGAACCCGATGTACCTGCGTGGATCGCCGATGTTCTCTACGACCCGCAGACCTCGGGAGGGCTGCTGATCGCCGTGGCGGCCGATCAGGCTGAAGGCCTCACGAAACGGATGCGGGAGGCGGGAATCGACGATGCCGCCATCGTCGGGGAGTTCGTATCCGAGCCGAAAGGCCGAATCCGGGTCCGGGCAACGGCCTGAAAGGCATTGCGTCACCGCACAACCATGCTGAAACCCGAAAAGGATAAACTGCTCACCTCGCTCTTCACCAAGAGCCCCGGCCTGGTCAATTTGTGGGCGAAACAGGCCGATATTGTCACGAATACATCGACACCCTGGGCAACGCCTGCCGATGACATCCTGCAGGGTCCTATCGCCCTGGTCACGACGGCCGGAGTTCATCTGATCGGCCAGCCCTCTTTCGACATGGATGACCCCGAGGGGGACGTGTTTTTCCGGGAAATCCCTTCATCGGCCCCTGCCGGGGCTCTCACGATCACGCACAACTATTACGATCACCGGGATGCCGATGCGGATATCAACGTAGTATTTCCCTTGGAACGGCTTAAAGAGCTCGCAGCCGAAGGGTTCATCGGCAGGATTGCCCGGCGCCACTTCTCGTTCATGGGGCACATCCTGGGGTCCCGACTGGAGCGGCTCGTGGGAGAGACTGCACCGGCCGTTGCCGCGATAATGAAAAAAGACGGCATCAGGGCTGCCTTGCTCACGCCCGGGTGAGGGTACTGCAACCAGTCCGTGGGACTGATCCAGAGGGCAATCGAGGAGGCGGGCATCCCGACCATTTCCATATCGTTGAACCGAACCGTCACCGAAAAGGTGAAGCCCCCCCGTGCTGTTCTTGTCGGATACCCACTGGGCCATCCCATGGGAAGGCCCTTCGACAAAAAAACCCAGACCTCCCTTTTGAAGGAGGGTCTCACCCTCCTGAGGGACATCCGGGTTCCTGGCACACTGGTGGATATCTCTGACCGATATCGCTTTTAACGAAACGCCACGCTATTCCGTCCGTCTGAGCTTGTCCGCCTCCTGCAACATCTCATACTGACTCTGACGGTTTTCCCTCGTCGAGGCCATGGGTTGGCGGGCTTCCACTTCGAGGCGTTCCGCTTCCTGGAGGCGCCTTTGTTTCTCGAGTTCACGCTCCCTGTCGCGGGTCTCTACCGTCTTGATCACCTCGTCGAGTTTCTGGTCCCTTTGCCTGATGGCTTCCTCTGCCGTCATGGAACCGGGGGGTGGCGTTGAACCGCCCTGCCCCATCTGCTCCCCGGAAGGCATCGCGGCACTCGGCTTACCCGAAACGACAGGCTCCGCACTCACCCCCTTCGGGGGCTTGTCCGTGAGCACCATCACCCCGTTTTTGTCCGTGTACTTGTAAATGGTCTGCGCCCCGACAGGGCTTGCATGCACACAAACAAAAGCCACGGCGACGAGCCCCAAGGTCAACCAAACCGGCAAGGGACGAGGGACCAGGGACGCGGGACGAGAAAAGAAGCTTAAGGCTTTTGTTCTTTTCATCGGCTTACCTTCACATCCTCTCTTCCTCTTCACTCAGACACTTAGACACTCAGGCACTTCTTTCACTGCCGCGAAGCGGCTTCGCCGCTACGGCATCTCCCGCAGTCGCTGCGCCTCCTGCAACAGCTTCATCTGCCGATCGATGTTCTCCTGGGTAGGCTGAACAGGTTTGCTGGCCTCCTTCTCGAGCCGTTCGGCCTCCTCGATGCGGCGCTGCTTGTCCTGCTGTCTTTCCTGCAGCCTCCTCTGGAGCTCCTCCTGTTTCTTCTGGATCTCCTCGTCGGCAATCCTCTTCATCTCGGCTTCCTTGTCCTTATCCACGGGGGCTGCCGGCTCCCTGCCCGCCTGAGGCTGCGGGGAAGGCTTGCCGCCCTGTTCCTGCGGAGTCACCTCTCCGGGTTCGTCCTTTGCCGGCGCGGCCACTTTCTCATCATCCAGGGGCAAGACGATCACTCCGGGAGGCGGATTGTCTGTAAAGACGATTCTGCCGTTTTTGTCCGTGTAACGATAGAGCTGCGCCGTGGAGTCACCGGCCGTGAACAGGATACCGACCCATGCCGCAACGAGTGCCACAAGCAAAATTCCCGCAAAGCGCTTTGTCATCTTCATCTCTCCATGCCGGTTGATAAATAAGCCTCAGTTCACGTTATCGAACAAAACGGCAATTTTCTTTAATGGTTTCGGCTCACTTTACCCTCTAGACCGAAAAGAATCAACAGGATGATTCGTCTTCCCTCCCCTGCGCTTTCACTGCAATCGCCGTACCGCGGGCCCGTAACCGGGACGCTAGTGATTCCATGGATCTGCGCTGCCGCCCCGGGAAATCCCCCGATCCGCGTTTTTCCCCGCAATGGCCACCGGGAAAGTATCGCGGTCCTGACCGGGCGAAGTTGCAACGGATCAAGCCCGGGGAAAATGGTCTTGACCCATTTCCCAGGAAATGTAAGATGGGGGGCACTTGTACCCCGTCGCCAGATCGGCGATTTCACGTTTCCGGATGCGTCTGACGTGACAGGAACCGTTGAGCATGGGCGTTTCCAGGAAAGCCTTCCAGGTCAACGCAGCCGGGCACCGGCTCCATGCCGAACGGATCGAACCGGGTCCCCTCAACGCGGAGGCGAAGGGCACAGCCCTCGTTTTCCTGCACGAGGGGCTTGGCAGTATCGGTCAGTGGCGGGATTTCCCGTCGCTTTTGAGCGAAAAAACGGGCATGCCGGCCCTTGTTTATGACCGCTGGGGATACGGGAACTCGGACCCCTTCACCCTTCCCCGCAAGAAAAGCTATCTCCACGACGAGGCACTGGTCAGCCTGCCGGCGGTGCTCGAAGAGTGCGGAATCGGCAGGCCGGTCCTCATCGGCCACAGCGACGGAGGGTCCATCGCGCTGATCTACGCTTCGAAACACCCGGAGAGCGTGCGTGCCGTCATCACCGAGGCGGCCCATGTCTTCGTGGAGGACGTCACCCTGGAGGGCATCCGCGAGGCCGTCAAGGGTTATGCCGCGACAGACCTCGGGAAACGGCTCGCCCGTTTCCACGGCGACAAGACGGAGCTTGTCTTTCAGGGCTGGGCCGATACCTGGCTGTCCCCGGAATTCCGCGACTGGAACATCGAGGAGTACCTGCCCGGGGTTTGCTGCCCCGTCCTCGTCATCCAGGGAATCGGCGATCAGTACGGCACAACCGCCCAGGTGAGGGCCATCGAGCGGCAGGTCTCCGGGCGGGCAAAGCCACTGCTCATCCCGTGCGGACATATCCCCCACGCGGAGGCGCGGGAGAAGGTGCTCGAGGAAATGGCCCGGTTCATCGAATCGCTGGACAGCTGATAGTGCGAGGATTGGAGAGAGGAATCATGGTCAAGGACAGAGACAAGTCAAAGGAAGAGCCCAACCAGGAACTGGCGGCCCTGAAGAAACGCGTCGCCGAGCTGGAGCAGACCCTCCAGAACGAGCGGGATACCTTCGGGACCATCATACAGAAATCGCCCTACGGCATCCTCCTGCTCGGTGAAAAGGGGAAATTCCTCTACATCAACCCGGAGTTTGTCCGAATCACAGGCTACGCCCTTGAGGACGTCCCGACTGGAAAGGAATGGTTCCTTCAGGCCTTCCCCGACGAAAATTACCGGAGCAAGGCGCTGGAGATCTGGAAGGCGGACATGGCCGCGAACATCGTGGGAAGCGCCCGGGTGTTCCACATTTCCTGCCGGGACGGCAACATCAAGGTCCTCGAGTTCAGGGCTGCGCGCATCGACGAGAGCCGCGCCATGGTCATGCTCACCGACATCACGGACCGCAAGCGCATCGAGTACGCCCTCATCGAGAGCGAGGAGCGTTTCCGGATCCTCTCGGACAACTCCCCCGTGGGCATCGCACTGGCAAGGCCCGACGGGGTATTCGAGTACATGAACCCCCGTTTCACGGAAATCTTCGGCTACACCATCGAGGATTTCCCGGACAACGAGACGTTCCTGAAGCGGATCTTCCCGAATCCTTCCTACCGGGACCTCGTGCGCTACTTCTACCGGGAGGACCTGGAGAACTTCGTCAAGAGCCGCAAGGTGGGCGAACGGGTCGTCACGGTCCGCACGCGCGGCGGATCCGACCGGATCATGCACTCCCGGATGGTGATCCTCGGCAACGGCAAGCAACTCATGACCTTCGAGGACATCACGGACATCAAGAAGATGGAGGCCGAGCTCTTCCATGCCCAGAACATGGAGGCCGTGGCGACCCTGGCCGGCGGGATCGCGCATGCCTTCAACAACATCCTCATGGGCATCCAGGGCTATACGGCCTTGATGATCTCGGAGACCAAGGCCGACCACCCCGCCTACAGCCGGCTCAAGCGGATCGAAAAACAGGTAAAAAGCGGATCCGACCTCACGAGCCAGCTTCTGGCCTTTTCCAGCGGCGGCCGCTACGAGGTCAAGCCCTGCAGCATGAACGACCTTATCGACAAAACTTCAAACGCCTTCGGGCAAACCCGCAAGGACATCAAGATCCACAAGGCGCTCGAGACCGACATCTGGGCCGTGG
This sequence comes from uncultured Syntrophaceae bacterium, assembly GCA_964619035.1. Lineage (GTDB taxonomy): Bacteria > Desulfobacterota > Syntrophia > Syntrophales > UBA2192 > UBA2192. Next base: position 29,400 of record CAZUBX010000028.1, read on the forward strand.
AAATCGACCAGGCCCAGATCGAGCAGGTCCTCATCAATCTCTACGTGAACGCCCAGCAGGCCATGCCCAGCGGGGGGGATCTGACCCTGAAGACGCGCAACGTCACCCTCGACGAGGCCTACGTCCGGAACTACAAGGTCAAGCCGGGCAATTACGTGATGCTCACCGTGACGGACACGGGGGTGGGAATCGACGACCGGGCCAAGGAGCGGATCTTCGAGCCCTTCTTCACGACCCGCGAAATGGGTCACCGGCGGGGGTTGGGGCTTGCCTCGGCCTACGGCATCATCCGCGGTCACCAGGGGATCATCAACATCTACAGCGAGGAGGGCCAGGGGACGACCTTCAACATCTTCCTGCCGGCCACGGAGAAGACCGCCGTCAAGGAAACGGTGCCCCCCAAGGGGCTGCTGGTGGGAAATGAGACAATCCTCTTCGTCGACGACGAAGACGTGATCATCGATGTCAACCGGGAGATCCTGGAATCGCTGGGCTACAAGGTCGTGGCGGCCAAGAGCGGGCAGGAGGCCCTCGAGGTGTACCGGAAGCTCCAGGGCAAGATCAACCTCATCATCCTGGACATGATCATGCCGGGGATGGACGGGGAGGCCACCTACGACAGCCTGAAAAAGGTCAACCCCGAGATCCGCGTGATCCTGTCGAGCGGGTACAGCAAGAACGAACAGGCGAGGGCCATCCTCGAGAAGGGGTGCCAGGCCTTCATCCAGAAGCCCTTCAGCATCAGCGACCTGTCCATGACGATCCGGCAGGTGCTGGACAAAAAATAAGGCGGCCACCCTGCCGGGAGGCCGCCGATCTTTGCTTTTTTGCCAGTCCGATCAGGACTTGTCGTCCGACGTCGAGGATGTCGTTGTAGACGCCGATTCGGACCCCGCCGTCGCGGTCTCGCTTTTCGCGGTCGTCTCGCTCTTCACAGCGGTCTCACTGGCAGGCGCCTTTCGTCCACCGTAATCCGTCACATACCACCCGCTTCCCTTCAGGTGAAACGAGGAAACCGACATCAGCTTCGTCACGGGACCTTTGCAGAACTTGCAGCTTTTGAGCTCAGGGGCCGTGATCGACTGCACCGCCTCGAACTCCTTGTTGCATTTCCTGCAGCGGTATTCATAGATCGGCATTGAAACATCCTCCGCTAACTTCTTAACTGTAGGACTCCAGCAGGTCAAACTTGTTGCTGAAACAATCGAGCACGAGCCCCATGTCTTTGTCCGCCACAGGATTAAGCGCGCTCCGGGTGATCTTATTGACCTTCTCCTCCTCCTGCAGTCTCTCGACCTGAGGGGCATTGAAGTCGGCCTGCCCGCTTCCGAACCGGATCACGTGCACAATCTCGTGCACGGCGATGTAGAGCATGAGGGACTCGAGCTGGATGAACGAGTGAGCCCTCTCGACGGCGTTCAGTATCCGGTTGTCCTGGAGACAGACCCGGTAGAAATCGTAACTCTTGGCCTGTTCGGCCGGCTCTTCCTTCCGGATCGAGTATTTGCAGAGATGGGCAAAGGCTTTCTCGTCGACCTCGTGGGCCTCAAGATGGGCCAGCGTCCTCAAGTCGTAACGCTGGGCCCTCATCTGAGCCTCGGTCAGATGGAAATAGCGGCCGGCTAGCCGCTCGGCCTGTCCGAAAACCCCTTTGATTTTGCTCATTTGGAGGGGACTGAAGTACATTGTAAGCCTCTGCCTCCCGTACATCCCTCAATAGCCAGACATAATATAATATTTCTATTGGTTATGTCAATCACCGGCAACGCGCCTTCTGATAACTAGTTGAAGTATTTGATTATTTATTAATGATGCGCAGGTATCAGGTGACAGGTTACAGGTGTGAGGGCATGGACTGCAGGGTGTATCTGTTTCCTGTGGCCTGTGGCCTGACGCCCTTCGGGCGTCACAGAGGTCCTTTCTTCGTGCGATGCGCCTCGAGGGAAAACTCGATGATCTGGCTGATGAGGTCCGTCTGGCTCAGACCCTCGGCGGCCGCCTGGTGAAACAGGACCGTCGACGGTGTCATGCCGGGCAGGGTGTTGGGCTCCAGGACGAGGATGCGCTCGTCGCAGACGAACATGTCGATGCGCGAGTAGGCCCTGAGGCCGAGGACCTTGTAGGCCCTCACGGCGGTGTCCTGGATTTTCCGGAGCATCTCCTCGGGGACCCTGGCGGGGGTCTTGTTCTCCCCCTGGCCGTAGAGGAACTTGTCCTCGAGCGAAAGGATGTCCTGCGTCGGGATTGTCTCCGACGGGGTGAGCGCCCGCGGCTCTTCGTTGCCGAGGACCCCGCAGGTCACCTCCATCCCGGTGATGAACTCTTCGACAACGGCCACGCTGTCCCACTCGAAGGCCGAGGCCAGTGCGTCGGGGATGCCGGCGGGGGAGACGACCTTCTTCACGGCCGTGCTGCACCCCTCGCGAGTGGGCTTCACGACGCAGGGAAAGCCGATGTCTGTCTCGATCCTTTTCAGGATTGCGGCGCGCTCGTTGCCATCCCAGGCCCGCCTGTAGACGGGCACCGTCTTCGGCACATCGATACCGCTCATAGCGAGGACATTGCGCGACGTGAACTTGTCCATGCCCAGGGCCGAGCCGAGAACACCGGAGCCACTATAAGGGATCCTGAGAAGCTCCAGGAGCCCCTGGAGGGTGCCGTCCTCACCGTATTTGCCGTGCAGGCCGATGCAGATGAAATCGAAGCGATCCTTCAGGGCTTCGTAAGGCAGCGGCTTGGCCTCCTCGTGGAGGTCGATCTCGATGTCCGCTGTGCTGTTTCGCATGACGAGTTTGATCGGGATTTCCCAGAAGGCACAGCGGCTGTCCATGAAGACCGGTGCGGGATCGAACTTCTTCCGGTCCATCTTGCTGAAGATGTTGCGGCCGCTCTCGAGGGATACCTCCCTCTCCGAGGAAACTCCCCCCAGGATGACGCCGACCCTGAGCTTTGATGTGTTCTCTGCTGTCATGCACCGAGCCTTGCTTTGGTTTAATGCTGGAAACTATAGTGAGATTTCGAGGGTATGTAAAGTGCTTGTTTGCTATCAAATCCCCCCTGCCCCCCTTTACAAAAGGGGGGGATCTTTTTAGGTTTCCCCCTTTATAAAAGGGGGACGGAAGGGGGATTTTCTTTGCCTTTCTTGCTGTCGGCTGTCGGCTGTTGGCTATTTCCTGTTACCTGTGGCCCGGAGCCTGACGCCCTTCGGGCGTCACAGCGGTCCCTTCTTCTCCCCGTGCACCTTCATCGCAATCTCGATGAGCTTCGACACGATCATGCCGGGCAGCATTCCCTGCTCGGCGGCCTGCTCGAAGAAGAAGGACGAGGGCGCCATGCCCGACGAGGAGTTCGGGTCCGTGATGAGGACCCGACCGTCCTTGAGGACGAAGCCGTCGATCCGGCCGTAGCAGCGGAAGCCCAAAGCCTTGAAGGCCCTCACGACGTCGACCTTGATCTTCTCCGACACATCCTTCGGGATCGTCTTGGGCGGAGTGAATTTCCGGCAGCGGCCCGGCATGTACTTGTCGTCGTAGGAGAAATACTCGCTCTGGGGATGGATTTCCGTCAGAGCGAGCGGCCGGGGTTCCCCGCCCTCCTCGAGAACGATGCAGGAGAACTCTGTCCCGTCGAGGAACTCCTCCACGAGAACCGCCCGGTCCCACTCCAGGGCCGAAGCCATCGCGGCGTCGAGACCCTCAGGTTTGCGCACGACGGTGACCCCGATGCTGGAACCCTCCCGCACGGGCTTCGTCACCAGGGGAAAGTCGAACTCCCCGATGAGGCGCTGCCGGACGGCGTCCGGGGTTTCCCTCCACTCGCGCTCCCCGACCACGGTGCTCACAGGCACACCGAGTCCCTCGGCGCGCAGGATCTTCTGCTGGATGTCCTTGTCCATCCCGATGGCCGAGGCCAGGATGCCCGGTCCCGTGTAGGGGATGTTCAGAAGCTCCAGAAGACCCTGGATGCAGCCGTCGTCGCCGTACTTGCCGTGCAGGGCGATGAAGGCGAAGTCGATCCGCCCCTTCAGGTCCTCGTAGGCAATCCGTTCGGCCTCCGTCTCGAGGCGCTCCGAGATGTCCTTCGTCGTGTTCTGGGAGATGAGCTGCCAGGGCAGGACCCACAGGCGGCCGCCGGGCTCCATGAAGACGGGGACCGGCTCGCATTGTTCCCGGTCCATGTTGTCGTAGACGTTTCGACCGCTGTTGAGGGAGACCTCCTTCTCGGAGGACATCCCGCCGAAGATGATGCCGACTCGTAATTTGTCCATTCAGTCTATCCGGTCTGTCCAGTCTTTTTCGTCTGTCTGTCTGTCTGGTCCAAATCCCCCCTGCCCCCCTTTATGAAAGGGGGGATTGATCTTCATTCATCCCCCTTTTGCAAAGGGGGAAAGAGGGGGATTTAGCCTTTAGCCTTTAGCCTTTAGCCTGCAGCCTGTCTTTACAGGTCCCACAAAAACGTGACGCCGCTGTTCGGGAAGATCCACTCGTCGTCGCTGATCCGGAGCCGGATCTGCTTCCCCTCGTCTTTCGTCACCTCGGGGTAGGGGTGCTTGCCGGCGAAAAAGCTGATCTCGCGGAGGTTCTTCAGGTCCATCCCCTCGTAGTTGAAGGCAATGTCGAGCCCCCGTGTGGGGTAGACGAGGAAGACCGAGAAAAGGTTGTTGCTCCGGAATTTCTTCGTCTCGATCTCGATCTTCATCCGGACCTGGCGGTTGAGCTTTTTGCGCAGCGAATCGCCTCCGCCGCACCAGATCTCGAAACCGCGATCCGTCGTCTCGGAGCGGACGATGGGGACGGCCTCGTTGTCCACGCAGACGCGCACCAGCCGGAAGTCGCTCTCCCGGAACGTTTCGTCGCGCGTCGGGAGCAGCCATCGGTACTCGCAACGCGGATCGTCGAAGAGCAGGGAGAGTTGCCGGTTGCTCAGCGCGCAGCCGATGAGGAAGATGGAATTGCGCAGGGTCTTGGTGTACTCGATGTGCGTCGAGACCTTGAAGAAGTTCTCCGCCTGGTTGTCCTGCGCCTTCTCGGCGGCCGTGAAATCGGAGACCTTGATGTCATAGCGGAAGTTGGTTCGCAGCTCCAGCTGCCGGTCGTCCTTCCCGAAGAGGGCTTCGAACATCTCGTAGTAGATAGCATCGCCCAGCTCGGTGCTTTTGGCTCGCGTCTGGAAGCAGCGGCGGATGACGTTGTCGATCCGCGAGATCGACTTCACCTCGTCGGGGATGAAGATGCGCCTGAGGCGAGGCTCGACGCTGTCGGCCCGACCCTTCTGGATGAAAACCCGGGGGGCCCGCTTGCCCAGGGCGCAGAGGACCTCGTAGCTGATCGTCCTGGCCTTGGCGGCGATGTCGTTTGCGGGAATGTACTCGTCGCCCTGCCTGCCCAAAAGCACCACCTCGTCGCCCACCACGCATTCCGGAACGCCCGCCACGTCCAGCGTGCACATATCCATGGAGACGCGGCCGACGAGGGGCACGCGTTTGCCGCGGATGAGGGCCTCCCCCTGGTTGGACATGATGACACCGTAACCGTCGCCATAGCCCACGGGGATCGTGGCGATCCGGGTCGGCTTCTTCGTGACGTAGGTGCGGTTGTACCCGATCCCGTAGCCCTTGGGGAACTCCTTCAGGAGCGCGACCTTCGTCTTGAAACTCATCACGGGCAGCAGGTCAGCCTTCGCCTTGAGACTCTCGGCGGGGTAGATTCCATAGGACATGATGCCGGTGCGGACCATGTCCAGGTGAAATTGCCTGAAGTTCAGCAGGCCGCCGCTGTTGGAGAGGTGCTTGATGGGGATGTAGATACGTTTTTCCTCGAGCCTCTTCGGGAGTTCCCGGAGGAGCTGCCAGTGCTTCTCGTTGCACGCATTCCCCTCACCCCAGCTCGAGGATAGGTGCGTGAAGAAGGACAACTTGACCCTCGCTGCCCTTGGACAGTGCAACCAGGTCACTATTGACAAGGACAATTCGACCCTTGTGGACGGGGCCGGCAAAAGCGCCGCTATCCAGGCCCGGGTCAAGCAGATCCGCGCCCAGATGG
>CAZUBX010000029.1:0-35062 GCA_964619035.1 uncultured Syntrophaceae bacterium
GCCGACTTCAGCGTGTCCCGCGTCGTGACGTAATGGCTCGCGGGGTAGATGTCCATTTTCCAGAGCCGCCGCAGTTTCTTCCCCCGGAGGGGGTCCACTACACAGATCGACTCGATCACATCGCCTAGGAACTCGACGCGGATGGCCTGCTCCTCCTCGTAGGCTGGGAAGATCTCCACCACGTCTCCCCGGACCCGGAAAGCTCCGCGGTGGAAATCGACATCATTGCGTTCGTAGTGGATATCCACGAGGTGCCGAAGCAGTGTGTCTCGGGGGATCTCCATCCCCTCTTCGAGGGAGAGCGACATGCCGAGGTAGGTCTCGGGGGCGCCGATGCCGTAAATGCAGGAGACGCTCGCCACGATGATCACGTCGCTGCGCGAGAGGACCGAGCGCGTGGCCGAGTGGCGCATCTTGTCGATCTCCTCGTTGATCGCGGAGTCCTTCTCGATGAAGGTGTCCGTCGTCGGGATGTAGGCCTCGGGCTGGTAGTAGTCGTAATAGCTGACGAAGTACTCGACGGCGTTCTCCGGGAACAGCGTTTTGAACTCCTGGTAGAGCTGTGCCGCCAGGGTCTTGTTGGGGGCGATGACCAGGGCGGGACGCTGCACGGACTGGATGACGTTGGCCACCGTGAAGGTCTTGCCCGAACCGGTGATCCCGAGGAGGACCTGGTGCGGGTGACCCTTTTCGATTCCCCGGGCCAGCTTTTCGATGGCCTGGGGTTGGTCCCCCCGGGGCTCGAAATCGGAGACGAGCCGGAAAGATCGCCGGTCGATGTAATCGCCTGTGGTGTTATTTGGAATGCGATGATCTGACACGGAACTCGGACCCCTTGCCCTGATTTAGCCCTTCGCCCCCGGCCCTTTGCTGTTCGCCGCGGACAGGCTCTTCTAACCCATCAATGTCCTTACTATAATGGACGGGGCGGCACGATGCAAGCCGCGAACGCCCGCCTAATTAAGCCTTGACAAACATTCGGAATAATGGTTAAAGATTCTCCTTTAGCATTTATTGCATTTAACTCAACAGGATCATCAGCTTATGAAAAAGACACTCAAGACCATTACGAATCTCAAGCGCAAGCGGGGCCACGGATTTCGCGCCAGAATGGCCACCAAGGGTGGGCGACTGGTCCTGAGCAGAAGGCGTGCAAAGGGGAGAAAGAGACTGACCGTCTGAGCCGGGTAAGGGAAGAGTGGAAGGGTGAGCCCAGCCGCAGGAAAATCCCCAGCCCCCGAAGGCAGGTACGCGTTTAAGAAAAACGAGAGGCTCCGCAGGCGTAGCGAGTTTTCGGCCCTTTTCCAGTCGGGCAAGCGGATTCACTCGGAGTACCTGACAGTCATTCTCAGCACGAACCCCTCGGACGTGCGGCGCCTCGGGCTCGTCGTCGGCAAAAAGGTGGGGAAAGCAGCCGTAAGGCGCAACCGGATGAAGCGGCTCCTAAGAGAGTTCTTCCGCTTGAACAAGCACAGGCTTACGGCCTCGCAGGATATCCTGATTGTCGCCAGGAAAGACTTCTCGTTCATGAAATATCGAGACCTCTGCAGTAAACTGGAAGAGGTCCTCGCGGGACGAATGAAAGCCTGAACATGCCGAGGCATATTTTACAGACACTGTTAATCGCTCTCATCCGAGCCTATCAGATTCTGATCTCCCCTATCCTGCCGCGCAGTTGCCGTTTCTACCCGACCTGCTCCGAGTACACCCTGACGGCGATCCGCCAGTACGGACCGGCGCGAGGGATCTATCTCGGGATTCGGCGGCTGATCCGATGTCACCCCTTTCACCCCGGCGGCTACGATCCGGTCCGGTAAGCGCGCCCCAGGAGGCATTCCATGAGCATGAACATAAGGACATTACTGGCGATTCTCCTGTCGTTCCTCGTCGTCTTCGGCTACCAGTATTTTTTCGCGAAAAACCTGGAGACGCAGAAGCAGGACCAGACACAGGCACAGACCCAGCCTGGCCAGCAGCAGGCCGCCGCCCCGGCGGCCGTGCCGGGTGCTCCGGCACTGAAGACGCCCGTGGCGAAGGCCGCTCCGGCAGCCCGGGACATCCAGGTCGAGACCCCGCTATACACGGCGGTCTTCAGCACCAGAGGAGGTGCCCTGAAATCCTTCACGCTCAAGGAGTACAAGGCAACTCTCGAGGAGAGCAGCCCCCTCATCGAGATGGTCCAGGTGCAGGAGGGCTCCGAACTTCCCCTGTCGACCGCATTTGCCGACTCAAGCGTGAACCTGCCCGGCGACGCCCCGTATGAGGCCGACCGGAAAGAGCTCGACCTGACCAAGGATGTCAGGCCCGGGACGCTCGTTTTCAGCCTCAGCGTTCCCGGCCAGTACCGCGTGGAGAAAGTATACACCTTCAACCCCGAACGTTATTCCTTCGATCTCGAAGTGCGGTTCCAGAACAACACGAAAGTCGCCCTCAGTCAGAATCTCTTCATGAAGTGGTACGAGGAGCTGGGCAAGAAGGGCATCGATGAGGAAGGCGCCATCGCCCAGGTCAAGGGATCTACGGAGCGGGAAAGCGGCGCGAAATTTGAAAAGAGGGCCTTTGGGCCCGATGTCAGCTGGAGCGGCTTCGAGAACAAGTTCTTCATCGGCGCCATGATCCCCAAGCAGCCTGCGCTCACGAGCGTCTCTTTCGCCAAGGACGCACGGGGCCAGATCGTCGTCAGCATGGAAGGGCCGAAGAACACGATCCCCTCCGGACAGGCAGGGGTTTTCAATTACACCCACTACGTGGGGCCCAAGGAATTCGAACGGCTGAAAGCGGAGGGCGTAGGGCTTGAGGCGGCCATCAACATCGGCAGCTGGATGAAGTGGCTTGCATTCCCGTTCCTCTTCCTGATGCAGTTCCTTTACAAGTACGTCGGCAACTACGGGATTGTCATCATCATCATCACCGTTCTCACGAAGATCATCTTCTGGCCGCTGGGCAACAAGAGCTATAAGTCCATGAAGGAGATGCAGAAGGTCCAGCCCAAGATGGCGGAGCTGAAGGAACGTTACAAGGACGACAAGCAGAAGCTCAATGCGGCCGTGATGGAGCTCTACAAGACACACAAGATCAACCCGTTGGGCGGGTGCCTCCCGGTGGTCATCCAGATCCCCGTCTTCATCGCGTTCTACCAATTGCTCTCCTACGCCATCGAGTTGCGTCACGCGCCTTTTTTCGGGTGGATCCAGGACCTCTCGGCCAAGGACCCCTACTACATCACGCCCATCATCATGGGGGCGACAATGCTGATCCAGCAGAAGATGACGCCGGCCATGGGAGACCCCATGCAGCAGAAGATGATGCTCCTCATGCCGGTCGTCTTCACGTTCCTCTTTCTCAACTTCCCCTCGGGCCTGGTCATTTACTGGCTCATCAACAACGTACTGAGCATCGGACAGCAATACTACATCAACAAGGCTCCCACCGCGTGAGGTGCTGAAACATGAAGGTCCTCGAAATCGAAGGAAAGACTATCGACGAAGCGATCGAGAAGGCGTGCAGTGAATTCAACGTTCCCCGGGAAAAGCTGAACATTGAGATCCTCTCCGAGGGGTCCTCGGGCTTCCTCGGCCTTATTGGGACGAAAAAGGCAAAGGTCAAGGCGAGCCTTCTGAGCCTGGACATGAGCTTCGAGCCTCCCAAGGAAAAAAAGGGAAGGGCACCGGAAGCGCCGCCTGCGCCGAAGCCCCAGGAGACGCGGGAGCACAGGGAGCCACGCGAGCAGCATCCGCCCCGCGAGCACAGGGAGCAACGCGAGCAGCGTCCGCCCCGTGAGAACCGCGCGCCGAGAGAGCAGCGGGATCACCGCCCACCGAGGGAGCAACGGGAATCCCGCGAGCCGCGTCCGCCCCGCGAGCACAGGGAGCAACGCGAACACCGCGAACCGCGGGAGGCCCGCCCGCCGAGGGAACACCGGGAAGCACAGACGCTGCGCGAACCGCGCCCGGAGCCGGTGGCATCCTCTGCGGAAGCCTTGTCGGTCGCGAAGGAAACTCTCCTGGCGATCCTCGCCCTCATGAAAATCGAGGCCCAGGTAACGGTGGAGGACACGCCCGAGGCCATCAGCCTGACCCTGCGGGGGGCCGACGAGGGGCTTCTCATCGGCAAACGGGGGCAGACCCTCGATGCCCTGCAGTATGTCGTCAACAAGATACTCAGCAAGCAGGGCCGGGAGAACAAGCAGGTCATCGTCGACACGGAGGACTACCGCAAGAAGCGCGAGGAGGCCCTCGTGTCCCTGGCGGAGAATGTCAGCCAGAAAGTCAGAAAGACAAAAAAGCCCGTCACGCTGGACAACATGACGGCCCGCGAGAGGCGCATCATCCACCTCACCCTGCAGAACGACGATACCGTCGTCACCAAGAGCTCCGGTGAGGGCCATCATCGCAAGATCATCGTCCGGCCCAGCAGGAGAAGCGGCCCCCACGGCCCAAGACCACCCCGGTGATCCAGGCAGACACGATAGCTGCGATTGCCACACCGCCCGGCACGGGCGGCATCGGGATCATTCGGGCAAGCGGCCCCGATGCCGAACGGATCGGGCGCACCCTCTTCCGGCCCCGGAACGCGACGGAGGCCTGCCAATCCCACCGGCTCTACCACGGAGAAATCATCTGCCCCGTCACGGGACGCATCCTGGACGAGGTCCTCGTCGCCCTTCTGCGCGCGCCACACTCCTTCACCGGTGAAGAAACTCTGGAGATCCACTGCCACGGCGGCCCCCTCATCCTTGAGGAGGTGCTGCAGGCCGTCCTGCGGGCAGGGGCCCGCCCCGCCGAGCCGGGAGAGTTCACACGGCGGGCCTTCCTCAACGGCCGGATCGATCTCTCCCAGGCCGAGGCCGTCCAGGAAATGATCTCGGCCCGCACACAACGGGGGCTCGATCTCGCCATCGGCCATCTCCATGGCGATTTGTCGCGGATGATCGGGGAGCTGCGCACAACCATTCTCGACATCCTCACCCTGCTCGAGGCCGAGATCGACTTCCAGGAGGAAGACGGCATCGAAGCGGCCCCGAGGGAGGGATTGCTGGATCAGCTCAGGGGCCTCACGGCCCGGATCGAAGAGCTGACGGCGAGCTACGGCGAGGGCAGGATCGTGCGGGACGGCGCACGGGTGGTCATCACGGGAAAGGCCAACGTGGGCAAATCGAGCCTCTTCAACCGCCTGCTGGGCGAGAAGCGGGCCATTGTGACGCCCCATGCCGGGACGACGCGGGACTTCATCGAGGAGGGTGTCATCATCCGGGGGATCCCGGTGAGGTTCGTCGATACGGCCGGTATTCGCGAAGCGCAGGATCCCATCGAGAAGGAGGGCATCGACCTTGTCTGGCAGCAGGCGGCCGTGGCCGATGTGGTGGTCATCGTGCTCGACGGGAGCGGCCCTCTCACGCCGGAGGATCGCGGCCTCATCGAAGCAAACCGGGGCCGCAACATCGTCGTCGCGATCAACAAATCCGACCTGACGCGGGTCCTTGACAGGGGCTCTCTTCCGGAGGGGCTCTCCGGCCGGGAGCCTTTGCGGATCTCCGCGAAGACGGGGGAAGGTCTTGATGCCTTCCGCGATGCCGTTCACTCCGCCATCAGCCGCTCGACCGGTGAGTGTCACACCGATACGGTCGTCACGAACCTGCGCCACAAGATCGCGCTGGAGCGTGCCTTTGCATCTTTGAGAACAGCCGAGCAGGGCCTCTCCGGAGGCCTCTCACCGGAGTTCATCGCATTGGACCTCCGGGAAGCCCTGGGCGCCCTGGGCGAGGTGACGGGGCAGACGGTCACAGAGGAAGTGCTGGACAGGATATTTTCCACCTTCTGCATCGGCAAGTAAGCGGCCTGCCTGCCGCGGGCATCGGGCTTCAGGAAAAACCATTCCTTTCTTTCCCGAATCCCAACTCCCGAACTCCTTCATCATTCTCTTCACTTAGACACTTGAACACTGAGACACTCAGACACTTCTTCAGACATTCCCTCCCTTGACAGCTTAAATCCGCCCTTTATATTTAGTGTAAGGGTTATGAAGACACATTGTTGGATTAACCTTAATAAGCTTTAGGGAGGTGAGTCCATTCATCCTGGCAGAGGTCAGTGCGACAATTGAATAGTTTCAATCTGTCGCGAGACGAATCGTACGTCGATCGTCTCACGCAGTTCGATCCTTTCTCCGGAAAGGCGAATGAACGCATCTGAAGAGAGTCACTTTTCGCGATCTATCCATCGTGATTAAAATGTGACGGCTATCTCTTCTCTTGCGTTTCTTTTTTTATCGTTCAATCTTCCTTCATTCCTTCCAGCAGCGCCATGCAGTTGTGGCCGAGGACGCGGTGGTTGTAGCCGCCCTCGAGGATGGCGAAGAACCCCGCATTCGTTTTGCGGGCGGTCTCACGGACTGTTCGGCCGATGTTGGTGTAATCCGACTCATTGAGAACGCCGCCCCAGTCTTCCCGGGCGTAGTCGAACCCGGCCGAAATCGCGATCACATCGAACGTCTCCGCAGCCAGGGCCTTTTCCACCTGCCTGAGGAAATCCACCGGGGAGTTCGAAGAGGGATTGACGAGAGTGACATAGCCCTTTCCCCCGAGGATGTTCACCGTTCCGTCGCCGAAGTGAAGGTCGATGTCGAGCACTAGAGCCTTCTTGATCTTGCCGTCCTTTTTGAGCTTCTCCAGTGCGATGGCCATGTTGTTGAAATAGCAGAATCCCCAGCAGCTGTTGGCCGAGGCGTGATGTCCCGGGGGCCGGATGAGACCGAAGCAGGGCTCCTTCATGCCGATCTCGGCGGTCTGGATGGCGCCTCCTGCGGCAAGCGCTGCGATCTCGTAGATGCCGATCTGGCGGATGTGCTCGATGTGGTACTTCGTGTGGCAGGCGGCGATGTCGTCTTCACTTGCGGGTTTGGCCTCCACGAAAGTGACCCGGTCCTTGATGACGTCCATGATGGCCTCCATGCGGCCCGAGGCCGCCGCCGGATCCATCGTGTAGGACTCGATGAACTTCTCGCTCCAGACAACCTTCATTGGTTCACCTCCAAAAGAAAGGGGGTAGGGTTGAGGGTGTAGGGTGCAGGCAAAGAGGGATAAACCCTATGCCCAATTACCAATAAACCAGTTACTCTTTCATGAATCCCATCTGCCTGAGCAATTTTCTCGTCGTCGGTGAGAGGTTCAGCGCCGCCGCTTCACCCGGAGCGACCCAGCGCGCATCGCTCACATCGTCGGCGGCCTTCGGTTCGCCGCCCAGGTAATCGGCCAGGAAATCAATGATGATGTAGTGATATTTGATACCCCCTTCGGGGTCCCGGTCGATGAAGTCGAAAATATAAAACTCTTCCTTCGCCCGGACTGTGATCCCTGTCTCCTCCAGGATCTCCCGCTCGGCCGCCTCGCGGACCGTCTCGCCGAGTTCGACAAGGCCCCCGGGGATGGCCCAGAAGCCCTTTCCCGGTGAGCTGGCCCGCTTGACGAGGAGGATGCGGCCCTCGTGGATGACAATGGCACCCACTCCCGCACGCGGCAGCTCCCGGTATTCGCGGCTCGGTTTTTCTTCCTTCCCGTTCATGATCAGACATCCTTTTTATTCAGCAGGGCGAAGGCCTCGCGGGCTTCGTCGACAAAGGCCCTGACGAGGGCGGGATCCTTCATCCCGTCGGCTCCTTCCACCCCGGTGTGGGCATCGACGCCCGCCGGTCGGACCTGCAGGATGGCGCAACCGACGTTCTCCGGCGTGAGGCCCCCGGCCAGGATGACGGGCTTCACAGCCGACTCGACGATCCGGCGGCTTGCGTCCCAGTCGTGGGTCTTTCCCGTGGCACCGCTGGCGCCCGTCTGCGCATCCCAGGTATCCGTGATGAATGCATCGACCAGGGGCCCGAATTCCCCGGCAATGCCTGCAAGCTCATCGAGATTCCCCGGCCTCATGACAAGCGACTTGATCAGGAAGAGCGCCGGGTCATAATGCTTCAGGCGGCGCACCTCGCCCGCCGTGATATCGCCGTGCATCTGAACCCGGCGGCACCCGAGCGTGGCGGCAAGTCCTGCGATTTCCGTTGCATCCCGCAGGTAGGTGATCAGGACGGCCCGATCGCCCATGCCGAGGGAGGCAATGATCCCGGAGACCTCATCGGCAGGCAGGTCCTCCGGGTGGAAATTCAGACACAGGGGAAAGCCGAGCCAGTCCACGCCGGCCCCCAGAAGCATCTGAGCCTCTTGCAGGGTCCGGATGCCGGCAATCTGGACAAGCCCCTTCACGTCAGCCCTCTGCGCCTGCACCGTCCCGGGTTATGGTGAACTCGCATCGCGTCTGCTCTCCCGGCCCGGGCCTGGAGTTGAAGTTGCGCTCGATGAATGTCACCCGGTCCTCCCGATCCACAAAGAGCAAGGTGGACGACCGGGTCCCGTAAACGGGGCTCACGATGAAGCGCGCAGACAGGATCCTCTCCCATTCCAGCCCGATGCCGGTTTCCGGCAGCAGGCTGTCTTCCACGATCGAGCGATCCGACAGGATGTCGAAGAGCGACTCGGGATCCGGGTCTTCGTCCCGGGACAGGAGCTCGCCGAACGCCGCCTTACCTCGGGCCACCTTCGGCCAGGGCGTATCGAGAAAGTGGTTGCTCAGGCCGTAGATCCCCGGTGTCAGTGCGATGACGCCGCCCTTGCGGTTGGAGTAGTAGTCAAGATCGCTCGCTGATCCGACGATGAGATTGAAGCCGTTGTACTGCACTCCCTTCCGGCTGACCTGATCGAGGTAGCCGGCGGGATCGGCAGGCCCGAGGAGATAGTCCGTCAGCAGAAGCCCTCGCGACGGCGCCTCGTTGCGGTGAGACTGGGGGTCTCGATAGTTCGTAATGGCCGCGATCCGGCCCGAACGGGTGATGCCGAACCAGGTGCCGCCGCCCTCCAGGTCCTTTCCGGCCAGAAGATCCGGCGCCTCGGGCCAGAAAGAGGCCCGCTGCGAGGGCCGGTCATAGAACTCGTCGCGGTTGGCCGCGATGATGAGCCGGTACTTCGGGTGGATCTCGAAAGCACAGAAGAAGAGGCACATGGTCCGGTCCTTCTCAGGCGGCTGTTTCGCCGGTGACACCCAGGTTGCGCTTGACCGCCTGCAGGATGAGCGGCATCACCTCTCCGGCTTTCCCGTGAATGACCACATCGGCCTGGTCGTCAAAGTCCGTCACGGTGAGATTGACGATCACGACGGCCGCCCCTGCTTCCTTGGCATAGACAGGCATGTACGCCGCCGGGTAGACAACCAGCGACGAGCCTACGACGATGAGAAGATCGCACCGCTGGGAGTGATGAACGGATTGCCGGAGCGCCTCTGCGGGAAGCTGTTTGCCGAAGAAGATCACGTCGGGCTTGAGGATGCCGTCGCACTCGGGGCACAGGGGCTCCTCGTCATCCAGCTTGAGGCAACCGAGGAGGTCCACCATGGGGTAGCGCTTCTGACAGCCCAGGCAGCGGGCGAAGTTCATGGTGCCGTGAAGTTCGAAGACCCTGTCGGGGGAATTGCCCGCCTTCTGGTGGAGGTTGTCGATATTCTGCGTGATGACGCAGTCGAGCTTACCGAGCTTCTCCAGCTCGGCTACGGCAAGGTGGGCCTGGTTGGGCTGCGCGTTGACGATGAGACCGCTTGCGATGAGAAGCCTCCACTGCTTCAGGCGCGTCTCGGCACTCGCGAGAAATCGGAAGATGGTGAATTCCTCGGGGTCGAAGCGCGACCAGATCCCGCCGGGGCTTCGAAAATCGGGAATGCCCGACTCCGTGCTGGCCCCCGCCCCGGTGAAAACAACGACCCGCTTCGCACCGGCTATCAGCCCGGCTGTTTTCTCCACGGCCTCCAGCCGCATGTCGCCCATGACGAAATTCTCCCCAGTGCTCGGATCACCCCGAAAACCCGCCGGGGCAGCACCTCGTCATGCATAGTACATTTCGGGGGAAAAATAAAGCCACAAGCCTCAAGGCAAAAGAAAACGGCGGGATTGAGTCCCGCCGTTTCATTTTTTACCCTGTACCCTTTACCCTGACCCCTGGACCCCTTGTGATGCCTCCGGCATCATGGATGGTGCAGGATCTCGCGTATGCTTTTCGACAGATCCCTCAGTTTGAAGGGCTTCTGGATGAAGCCGTCGCAGCCCCGCTGAATGATCTCCGAGGCTTCGCCGTCGATGCTGTACCCGGACAGCAGCAGGCATTTCATGCCCGGGTTCATGGTCTTGAGGCGGTCGTAGACCTCCCCGCCCCCCAGGCCCGGCATGACCATGTCCAAAAGGACGAGATCGATCCCGGGACCGTCGTTCTCGTAGAACGCAATGGCCTCCTCACCGTCTTTCGCGGTGACCACGTGGTAGCCCATGGTTTCAAGCAGGGCCCGTCCGATTTCGAGGACCATGTCCTCGTCGTCGACGAGCAGCACCGTCTCCTGCCCCCGGGGGATTTTCTCGAGGCCCCGGTGGGTCTTGGAGACTTTCTTGGCCGACGCCGGCAGGTAAATGAAGAATGTGGCGCCCTTTCCGGGCTGGGAGTCCACGTCGATGAACCCGCCATGTCCCTTGATGATCCCGTAGGTCGATGCGAGTCCCAGGCCCGTGCCCCGCCCCATATCCTTGGTCGTGAAGAAGGGCTCGAAGATCCGCTCTTTCGTCTTTTCATCCATCCCGACGCCCGTGTCGCTCACCGACAGCAGAATGTATTTCCCCGGCTTCGGGTTGTAGAGCTTGCCCTTCATCTCCTCGTTGGTCGTGTTTCCCGTCTGGATCGTGACGGTCCCGCCGCCATGCATGGCATCGGCGGCATTGACAAGCAGATTCATCAGGACCTGCTCGATCTGGCCGGTATCGGCTTCGATGGGGGCAAGGTGCTTGTCGAGTTGCAACTTGATCCGGATTTCTTTTTTCGTCCGGTTGAAGGTCTCGCAGGCATACTGCACGATCTGGTTGAGGTCGATGGCACGGACCTCGTAGCGGCCCTTGCGGGCATAGCCCAGAAGCTGCGACGTGAGCCGCGCGCCGCTCTCGACGAGCTTTTCGATGTTGCGCAGGCGTATGAAGTGCTCGTGGTTCTGGTTGAGGTCAAAGAGCATGAGGGAGGCATTGCCCTGGATGGCCATGAGGAGGTTGTTGAAGTCGTGGGCGATGCCGCCGGCCAGCGTGCCGATCGCTTCCATTTTCTGAGCCTGGCGAAGCTGTGCCTCGAGGAGCTTTTTCTCCTCCTCGGATCGTTTGCGTTCCGTGATGTCCCGGGCGACCCCGTATATGCCGTGGAGTTTCCCCTCGCTGCCGAGGGAGGACTCTTCCATGGCAGCGGCCCGAAGTTCCACGACGGAGCAGTCGGCACCGCTTGCCAGCTTTGTGCGGCAGCGAAGCTTCACTTCCATGCAGTCCGACAGGGGCTTGCCCCTGCGGGCTGCCTCGAAGAACACCCGGACCTTGTCCACATCGTCCTCGTGGACGATCGTCGAAAAGTATTTCCCCTGCAAGGACGCGCTTTCGTAGCCCAGGAGGCTCTCAACAGTGTTATTCACGAAGAGGAATTCGCTTTTCGCCCCGAGGGTGAAGATGAGGTCGGGGGAATGCTGCACGAGATAGCGATACCGTTCCTCGGAGATCTCGAATTTCTTGCGGAAGATGTCCCGTTCGGCCCTCAGCCGTTTCTGGTCGAGGGCGTTCTGCACTCGCTTGACGAGCTCGTCGTGTTCGAAGGGCTTGCCGAGATAGTCGTGGGCCCCCCGCTTCAGGGCTTCCACGGCCGATTCGATGGAGGCGTGACCCGTCATCATGATGACCGTCACGTCGGGGTAGCCTGCCTTCACGTGGTCCAGAAGCTGGTAGCCGTCCATTTCCGGCATCATGAGATCGAGCAGCATGAGGTCGCAGTGATTTTTCTCCAGCCAGTTCATGGCTTCCCGGGCCGAAGGGCAGGTTTCGATCTGGCAGTTCCGGCCTCCGAGCAGGATCTTGAGGCTCTCGCACATCCGGACCTCGTCGTCCACAACGAGGATTTTGGGGGTTCCTGTCATTGTCTGCTCCGACTCATGCTGTTTTCGTGACTCCATTCAGGGGAAAGCGGATCACAAAGGTCGTCCCAATGCCTTCCGCGCTTTCGCACTGGATCGTCCCGCCGAGGTCCTTGACGATGCTGTGAACGACGGAGAGGCCGAGGCCCGAGTGGCCCTCCCCTTTCGTCGTCACGTAGGGCTCGAAGAGGCGCTGCCTGACCGCATCGGGGATGCCGGGGCCGTCATCGCGCACGGAGATCTCCGCGTACTGTTCCGCCTTGCCCTCCCGCTTTACGGCCATCTCCTCCAGGTCACGTGTGACGAGGCACTTCGTCCGCACATAGAGGTTGCCGCCCTGTCTCATCGCCTCGATGGCATTCTTGAGGAGGTTGATCAGGACCTGCTTGAGGCCGTTGCGATCCGTAACGAGCCCCGGCAGGGCCGGGTCCAGGTCGAGATGGAAACGGATCCGGCTCGCCGTCGAGAAGGACTTTTCGATGATCGTGGCAAGATCCCGCAACAGGCCGTTGACGTCCACCGTCTGGCGCACGCGGTCTTTCTCGGAGGTGAGATCGGTGAGCTGGCGGATGATGAGCGCCACGCGGTCGATCTCCTCGTTGACGATCCGCAGCTCGTCCTGGGCCATGTTGTCGGCCCCGAGCTTCATCCCGAGGATTTTGAGGTAATTTTTGATGATGCTCAGCGGGTTGTTCACCTCGTGAGCCACCTTGCGGGCCAGCGCCGAAGAGGCGGCAAGACGGCCCGCCTGGTAGAGCCGGGTCTGGGCCTTTCGCATCTGGTCGAGCCGCAGGGACATGGCCACCTGGTCCGCATAGAGGGTGAGGAGCCTCGACTGGGCCGCAATCGGCGCCATGGCGGCACGCTCGGCCCCGATGACAAAAACGCCCACCGTTTCCTTCTGGCTCACCAGGGGCAGGCACAGGATCTCCTCGCTCCCCAGGATGTGGACGAGCATTTCGTCCATGATCGTGAGAGCGCCCCGATCGCGCCGTTCCGGGGTGCCGAGGATCGCTTTCTGTGTCATCGCCCTCACGGGAAGCGATTCGTTGCGCCCCATGGGGATCGTCAGCTCCTGCCCGGGCGGCAGCCTGGAGCCTGCGGTATCTTGCAAAACAAGCAGTTCGCGGTCGCGATCCAGCAGAAAGAGCAGGATGGCCGGCGTTCCGAAGAGGACCTCGATTCCCTGCCTGGCGGCCCTCTGGATGGCATCCCGGTCGGGAGCCTCCAGGAGGCCCTGCATGGCTGCCTGCAGGAGCGCCACGTCTCTGACTTCGCCGGTGAGTGTTTCCTCTTTTGCCTCGTCCTTGCCGTCGAGGGGCCCGTGGTGCTGATCGACGGGGTCGATCTGGATGTCGAGTGCTTCGGCGAGTTCCCGCACCTCCTCATGGGCGGCCGAGAGCATGTCCGTGATATCGGTGAAGCTGATCCCGAAGAGCTCCCGGATCACCTTGTACCGGGAAAAATCCGAATCGGGCATATCGGAGAGGATGTTCGCCGCGTAGATGATCTTGATGAGCGGGAAGGCGTTGTGAATCCTCTCCAGCGGCTCGTGATGGTATCGGGCCGCATCGGCGGTGAACGCGTCGAGGCCCCAGCGGCTCAGCAGCCAGGAACCCACCTCGGCGTGCGTGATGCCCATCTTGATCTCCCCCTCGAGGAGGAGATCCGATTGGTTCCCGGCGGCCTGGAGCACTTTCCCGTACTCATCGGGGAAGTTGACCCAGAGGACCATCCGTCCCACATCGTGAAGGATTCCGGCGAGAAAAGAGAGTTCGGGGGCCTTGTAGGATGTTTTTTCGGAAAGACGCCGGGCCAGCACGGCACAGAGCAGGGCATGATGCCAGTAAAGCTTCATGTTGAAAAGGGACCGGCCGTTGACCCTGGAGAAGACCTGGTGGATGGAGGCGCTGATGGCGATGCTGCGCACAGTGTCGCGTCCCAGCTGAAAAAGGGCGTCATCCATCCGGACGATCTTCTCCGCCCGGCGGTAGAAGGGGGAATTGACGATCCCCAGGATCCTCGTCGAGAGTGCGGAATCCCCGCTGACGATCTGCGCGATGTCCCGGATGGCCATCTCCTCGTTGCGGCAGGCCTCGATGAGCTTGAGGAGCACCTGGGGGAGCGACGGAAGATTCCTCGACGCCTCGATGCGCGACAGGAAGTACGCCGCCCGGTCATTCATGGGTGTTCGTTTTGTATCCATATGGCAACCCATGGACATCAAAGCAACTTTTGTGCCGGGCCGCCGCGGAAAAAGTCGAGAGACCCAGCGGAGGAGAAATTTCGCTCTCTCCTCCCTTCCCGAAGGCTGGAACCGAGCAGGACCGGCCTTCACGGCAGGCTGGCCGGCCGTCGCCGAGAGCGGCAAAGAGAGGCCGCAGGACAGGTGCCGGCGAGGGTCAGGGGCCGTCCATCAAGAGTGCGGCGGGTTGGCGGATATTACTGCCGTGCACCCGTCAGCGGGACAAACCGGACGGGCAACAGGCTTTTCGTCGTGATGTTTCCCTTCTGATCCTTCTCGACCAGAATGATGTGCTGGATCATGGAGGGGCTGCCCACGGGGATAACCATCCGCCCTTTTGCCTTCAACTGGGAAATGAGGGGCGGTGGAATGTGCCCGGCTGCCGCCGTCACCATGATGGCGTCGAAAGGCGCCTTGTCGGGCCACCCGGCATAGCCGTCCCCCGTCCGGACCTCCACGTTGCTGAAACCGAGGTCCCGGAGACGGGCTTTCGCCGATTCGGCCAGCTCGGGGATGATCTCTATCGTATACACCTTCCGGTAGAGGGGCGAGAGGACGGCCGCCTGATAACCGGAACCGGTGCCGACCTCGAGGACCGTCCCCGAACCGTCAGGCTGCAGGATCTCCGTCATGTAAGCCACGATGTAGGGCTGGGAGATCGTCTGGCCGTTACCGATCGGCAGGGGCCTGTCTTCATAGGCCGAGGGCATGCGATCCTCCGGCACGAAGAGATGGCGGGGGGTGCTACGCATGGCCTTGAGAACCGCATCCTGGCGGACCCCGCGGGCGACGATCTGGTCGTTGACCATGGCCTCCCGAAGCGTTTCGAAATCCTTCGGGGTGGGCTGCTTGCCGAAAAACCAGCCGTCGGCGATACCTGGCCTGAGGCTCATGGATGCCAGAAGCAACACGGTCACACAGACGGAAAAAGCGACGAGGGCTTTCATGTCGTCCCTCCCCTGTGATATGATTCGTTGAGCGAATCGCATTTTCCAATTGCCGAAGCAGGCCATGTTCTACCCTATTGCCGCCGACATTGTCATCGTGATCCACTTCCTCTGGATCGCCTTCGTGATCCTGGGCTTCCCTGTCTTTTTGTGGCTCAACAGCACCCGGTGGCGGCTCATCCACCTGGCCGCCGTGATCTGGATGGTCCTGATGCAGCTGACCCGCTCCATCTGCCCCCTCACGTATCTCGAAGTCTGGCTCAAATCGGAAGGGCGCGGCGTGGAGGTCTACTCGGGGAAATTCATCATCGAGACGATCGAGCGGCTCATCTATGTGGACAATGTCACCCTGGAAAAAATCACCTGCGCCACAGGGGTCTATCTTACGCTCATCGTCCTGTCTTTCTGGTTGCGGCCGATTGCGAGAAAGAAGAAGGTGAGAGGTTGAGAGGTTGAGAAGTTGAGAAGGTTGGAGAGCTTTCAGAAAATTTCATGGCAACCGGCTTTTCCAACCTTCTTGCCCTCTTCCCTTCTGATTTCTTATATCACAGATCCCCGGCCATGCAAGTGCGGGCGCCTGCGGCAAACCTCCCTTGCATTCACCCCTGCGATAGGTTACGTTGGCCGCCGGGAGTTGCCATGCTTGAAAAACCCGCCCTGCGAACGGATATCCAGATGGTCATGACCCTCGTCGAGGGCCGCCGGATGATCGTCTTCCAGGACCCCCACGACCTGACCGACCAGCGCATCGCCGTCGATGCGGGCGCATTGCCGCTTCTGCAGATGCTCGACGGCCGGCACGAGATTCTGGACATCCAGAGGGAGCTCACGAACCGCAGCGGGGGACGCCTGGTCTCTCTCTCGGACATCGAAGACTTCCTCGGCAGCCTCGACAGGGCTTTTTTGCTGAACAGTGAATCTTTTCGGCAGGAAATGGACTCTCTCTTTACGGTGTTTTCCCGGCAGGAGCAGCGCCCGTGTGTCCATGCGGGCAAGTCCTACGACGCCGATCCGGAAAGACTGGCCCGTTTCATCGAGGAGTCGGAAAGCGAGTTGCCCCCACTGGAATTGCACCCGCCTGAAATCCATGCCGTCGTCGCCCCCCACATCGACATCCGCGTGGCGCGGAACACGTACGTGAAGGCCTACAGGCACCTGAAAGGAAGGCAATACGATCTTGCGGTGATCCTGGGAATCAACCACAACCTGCAGGACGGTATTTTCTGTGTTTCCCCGAAAAACTACATCACGCCTTTCGGCGAGGTCCGGACGGACCGGGGTTTTGTGGAGGCCCTGGGAAAAAGCACGCGGCCCGGTACCCTGACGACACACGATTTCGGTCACAAGACCGAACACTCCATCGAGTTCCAGACGATCTTCCTTCAGCACTACCTGAAGGGGACACCGATCGTGCCGATCCTCTGCGGCGGGATCCACGAGTACCTCTTTGCCCGGCAGAATCCCCTGGAGGACAGCCGCTTCCTCGGGTTCGTGGAAACCATCCGGGAAGAGGTAAAAAAACGGGGGAAGGTTCTCTTCGTCGCGGGGGTGGACTTCTCACACGTGGGGCTCAAGTTCGGCGACAGGGTGCCCGCCGAGTCGATCCTGGAACGCGCACAGGCCAACGACCGGCTCATCCTGAATTCCCTGCTGACCGGCGACGGCCGGGCAATCTACGAAAATGCCGCCGGGACGCAGGACCAGTACAAGGTCTGCGGGCTTCCTGCCCTGGTCCTGCTGGCCGAGCTCATGGTTGGGAAAAAGGGAATCCTGCTCGATTACGAAACCTACCGGGAGTCAGCCACCTCGAGCGCCGTGACGTACGCCTCGGCAATCTTTACGGACTGAATAACAGGGTTCAGGGTTCGGGGTACAGGGTCCAGGCAAGAAACAGCAAAGAACGAAAAAGTCAGAAAAAACGGCGGGAGCAATCCCGCCGTTTCCATTTTCACCCTGTACCCTTAACCCTGGCCCCTGTACCCTGTCTTCAGCCCCCTTCCGTCTGAGCGAAGGCCGTGTTGGTGTAAAGGTATTCCATCTTCTCCTTGTGCTTCATCTCTTCGTTGGCCATCCTCAAGAGCAGCTCCTTCACCGCTCCCTTGGGGCAGAGATTCGCGAGCCCCTTGTAGAAATTGTGGGCATTCATCTCGCGGGTGGCGGCAACGAGGAATACCTCCTCGGAGTTCATGTTCTTCTTGATGTCGGGCTGTTTCAGGTGCTCGGCAACCTTGTAGTCCACGGGCATATCAGGCCGCAGGACGATATCGCAGGACATCTGATCCTTGCACTTCACAAGAAAGGCCTTGTGTCCGGCTTCTTCATCGGCCAGATACTTCAGCGTGTCCTTTGCCGCCTTGTCCTCGACGTTATTGCGCAGATTCATGTAAAAGTTGTATGCTTCTTCCTCTTTCTCGATGGCAAGATCGATCACCGACTGCAGCGTGTCACTTCCCATGGCTCATGCCCCCTTCGTTTTCACGGCCGCCGGACGGGCCCGTTTTTGTTTAGTTAGAAAGGTAGTATTTCCGCCCGCAAAGTGCAAGAGGAAATCGCGCCAAAGAAATCCTTTTCCATTGACTCCGGCAGTCTATCTGATAGAATTTCATGGCTTTATAGCACCTTACCCTGACGTTCCCTGGAGGCAGCCATGGCGCAGAAAATCAACGAGGATCATGTCTTTTACAGGACGCCGACCAAGTATTATCCCACCGTGGACCGCGGTGAGGGCGTATACATCTACGACAAGGAAGGCAGGCAGTTCATCGACGGCTCCGGCGGCGCGGCGGTCGTGAACATCGGCCATGGCGTGAAGGAGATCGAGGAGGCCATGCTGAAACAGGCCAGCCGCATCGCCTTCACCCACGGCACCCAGTTCACGAGCGAGGCGGCCATCGAGCTGGCCGACCGGATCGTCAAGATGTCTCCGCCGGGGCTTTCCCGCGTCTACTTCCTCTCGGGCGGCTCCGAGGCCGTGGAGACGGCCATGAAGATGGCCCGCCAGTACCAGGTCGACAGGGGTTGTCCCATGAAGTTCAAGGTCATCTCCCGGTGGGCAAGCTATCACGGCAATACCGTGGGCGCCCTTGCCCTGAGCGGCCACACAGGCAGGCGCCGCTACTACCTGCCGCTCATGCTGCACACTCCCCACATCGCGCCGTGCTACTGCTACCGATGCCCCTTCAACCTTGTTCCCGAAACGTGCAGTATCGAGTGCGCCGACGAGCTCGAGAAGACGATCCTTTACGAAGGTCCCGATTCCGTGTCGGCCTTCATCGCCGAGCCCGTCGTGGGGGCCACGGCGGGGGCCCTGGTGCCGAAGAACGGTTACTTCCGGCGCATCCGCGAGATCTGCGACAAATACGACGTGCTGTTCATCTCCGACGAGGTCATGTCCGGCGTGGGGCGAACGGGCAGAAACTGGGCCCTCGATCACTGGAACGTGGTGCCCGACATGATCGTGGCAGCCAAGGGGCTGGCCAGCGGCTACACACCGCTCTACGTCGTCGTGGCCAAAGAGGAGATCCACCAGCTCATCAAGGAAAAAAACGGCACCTTCGTCCACGGCCATACCTACAGCCAGAACCCGCTGTCCTGCTCTGTAGGCACTGCCGTGCTGGATTACCTGGAAAAGCACGACCTGGTGGCCGCATCGGCCAAAAAAGGCGTCTATCTGCTGGAAAAGCTCCAGGGGCTCCTCAGGCACCCCATCGTGGGCGACGTGCGTGGGCTGGGGCTCTTTGCCGGCATCGAGTTCGTCAAGGACAAGAAGACGAAGGAACCCTTCGACCCGAAGCTCCGGGTCAATGTCCTCGTCGGCAACAGCGCCTTCGCGAAGGGCCTGATCACCTATCCCGGCGGCGGCGGCGCCGACGGCGTGAAGGGAGACCACAGCCTGCTGGCGCCCCCTTACGTCATCACGGAGGCCCAGATCGACCGGATGGTCCAGATTCTGGACGAGGCAATTACGGAAACGGAAACGAAGGTGCGAGGATAATCCATGGAAAAAGTCATCATCACCGCAGCCATCACCGGTAGCCGCATGATGCGCGACATCGCCCCCTACATCCCCATCACGCCCGAGGAGATCGCGCAGTCGGCCATCGAGGCCTGGCAGGCCGGCGCCTCGATCGTCCACATCCACGTCCGCGACCCCGAGACAGGACTGGGAAGCCAGAACCTGGAGCTCTTCCGCCAGGTCGTCGACAGGATCCGGGAGAAGACGGATCTCATTCTCAGCCTCACCACGAGCGGCATCCCCGGGCGGAATCTGCCGACCGAGGAGAGGCTCTCGCCGCTTCTGCTGAAGCCGGAACTGGCCTCCTACGACGCCGGGTCGATCAACCTGGGGGGCAGGGCCTTCATCAACGATCCTGTATTTCTCGATGATGCGGCAAGGAAGATGAAAGAGACGGGGGTGAAGCCCGAGATCGAGATCTTCGACCTGGGCATGATGGTGACGTCCCTGCGCCTTCGAGACGAGGGGAAGATCGACGACCCCATGCACTTCCAGTTCTGCCTGGGGACGCCCTGGGGCGCGCCGGCCACGGTGAAGTCCTTCCTGCACCTCTACGAGCACATGCCCGCAAACGCCACCTGGTCCATCTTCGGCGTGGGCCGGGGCTTTCTGCCCATGGCCATGATGGGCCTCATCATGGGGGGCCACATCCGGGTGGGCATGGAAGACAACATCTACGTCAACCCGGGTGTGCTCGCAAAGACGAACGCCGAGCTGGTCGAGCGCGTCATCAGCATCTGCCGCGCCTACGGCCGCGAAGTGGCCACTCCGACGGAAGCGCGAAAGATACTGGGATTCGCAAAATAAGGGTCAAGGGTATCGGGGCCAGGGTTCAGGGGTTAAGAAAAACAAACGGCGGGAATTGCTCCCGCCGTTTTTGCTTTGAGATCTGTCTTTTCTTCCCTGTACCCTTTACCCTTCACCGTGTACCCTGAACCCTGCTTTTCAATGCTTTAATCCATACTTCTTCATTTTGTACCTCAGCATCCTTTCGCTGATGCCCAGAATGCCCGCCGCCTTGGTCTGGTGGTTGTCGGCCTCCTCCAGGGCCTTCAGGATCATCTGCTTTTCCAGCTCCTCGATGGAGTCTTTCAGCCGGCCCTCCCCCGCCGTCTCGACAGTGCCCGCGAAACGGTCCCCGAAGGGCAGATCGCCCACCGTGATGATCGGGTCACGGACGATGACAACGGCGCGCTCGAGGATGTTGATGAGCTCACGCACGTTGCCCGGGTAGTCGTATTTGAGCAGCTGATCACGGGCCTCCTGGCTGACGCCTTCGATTTCCTTTCCGTTCTCGGCGGCAAATTTCTTCAGGAAGTGATCGATGAGCGCCGGGATGTCCTCCTTGCGCTCCCTCAGCGGCGGGATGAACATGTCCACAACGTTGAGCCGGTAGAAGAGGTCTTCGCGAAAAGCTCCTTCCTTGACTCTCGCTTCGAGGTCGCGGTTGGTGGCGGTGATGATCCGGACGTCGGAATGGAGGACCTGGTTTCCGCCGACCCGCTGGAACTCGCGTTCCTGGAGGAACCGCAGGAGCTTGATCTGAACGGCCGGGGTGAGCTCCCCGATCTCGTCGAGGAAGAGCGTGCCGCCGTCGGCCTCCTCGAAGCGCCCGATGCGCCTCACCGTCGCCCCGGTGAAGGAGCCCTTCTCGTGCCCGAAGAGCTCGCTCTCCAGCAGGGTTTCGGGAAGGGCGCCGCAGTTGACGGCAATGAGCGACCTTGCAGCCCGGGGGCTCAGGTTGTGGATCAGGCGGGCAAAAAGCTCCTTTCCCGTCCCGCTCTCCCCCCGGACGAGGACGGTGGCGCGGCTGGCAGCAACGCGGCCGGCCAGGTTGACAAGACCCTCCATCTGGGGGCTGCGGAAGACGATCTGATCGGCGGTGACCCCTTTCTCCTGCAGGCGCTGTCGCATCATCTCGTTCTCCCGGAGCAGGATGCGACGCTCCGAGATCCGGTTGATGTGCAGCACGAGCTCATCGAGATCGATCGGCTTCGTGACGTAATCGACGGCCCCCGCCTTCATGGCCTCCACGGCCGTCTCGATCGTCCCGTAGGCCGTCATCATGATGACATCGATCTCCGGGTTGATCTTCTTTACCTCTTGCAGGACCTGCAGGCCGTTCATGCCCGGCATCTTGTAGTCCATGAGAAGCAGATCGAAATAAGCCGCCCGGATTTCCGCAAGGGCCTTCTCGCCGCAGTCCGCCTCCGCCGCAGAGTGGCCCTCCTTGCGCAGGAAGTCCCGGAGCATCTCCCGCTGGATCTGCCCGTCTTCAACGATCAATATGCTTAGTTTCTTCATGCGTTCCTTAATCCCTTCCCCGTCTCATCGTGCAGCGGATTCCCGCTGCACGGGTTTGATCGGGAGGGTGATCTCGAAGGTCGTTCCCCGGCCGACACCGCTCTGGACACGGATGGTGCCACCGTGACCGCGGATGATCTCATGGGCGATGGGCAGCCCCAGCCCCAGCCCTTTTTCCTTGGTGGTATAGTCCGGGTCGAAGATCTTCCCGACCTCTTCCGGGGCAAGGCCCGACCCCGTGTCGGAGATGCGGATCACCGCACGCTCCCCTGCCTGTTGTTCAACGACAATGTCGATGGACCCGGAGCCCACGATGGATTCCATGGCGTTCTTGATGATATTGATGAGAGCCTGTTGAAGCTTGTCCACGTCCATGGGAATCATCAGCGGGTCGGGCTCCGGCTTCACGGAAAGGGCAATGCCACGGACGCTGGCCTCCTCGCCCATGAGCCTTGCGAGCTTCTGGACGACCTCCGTCAACGAGAACTCCCGGAACGCCAGGCGCCGGCTGCGCGAAAAGGTGAGAAAATCCTCGATGATGGCGTTCAGGCGCCGGATCTCGTCACGGATGACCACCGTGAGGCGACCGAATTCCTGGCTCTTGTCCTCCTCACAGGGAAGATATTCCCGCTGCAGGCGCTGGCTCGCCATGCTGATGGCGTTCAGAGGGTTGCGGATCTCATGGGCCACACCGGCGGCAAGCTGTCCGAGGGAGGAAAGCCTCTCCGATTGTTCGAGACGCTTGCGCATCTCCTCGATGCGAACAAGGTGTCGCTTATGGTTCTGGAAGACAAACCAGAGGGAGAAGAGCCCCGCGAGAACAATGAATCCCATGGATAGAAAAAGGAAATGGCGGTTGCGCTCCAGGATCTGGTCCATGCGATCCCTCTCGAAACCGACCCGCACGATCCCGGCGGGCCGCCCCTCCAGGGTGAGCGGCGCCATGACCATGAGGTGCTCCCGCTCGCCGAGTCTCACATTCTGGTTTGTGACGGCGACCGTCCCGGCCAGGAGTTCCTTCTCCAGAGCCGTCATCTCCTGCGATGCGGGCTGCTCTCCCCTGGCGCCGAGGATGGCCCCCCAACCGTCGAGAACGGTGACGAAAACGACCCCCGGCGTCTGCCCCGCCTCGTCGACGGCCCGCTGCATCGCGATCCGCATGCCCCACCAGCGCAGGGCGTCGTCATCGAGGGCGATGATGACCGTCCCTTGGCCGCCGCTTCGCCGCAGGGCGACGACACCTCCCCGCGTTGCCCTCTCGGATCGGCCGAAGAGGTCGATGACGAGATCCTTTTTTTTCCGGATGGCAGGCTCGGCACGCACAAGGACCTGACGGGGAACGGGGCGGCTCTGAAAAAGAACGCGGCCGCCCTCGTCCACGATGGCAAGCAGCCAGAGACCTTCCTTCTCGATCACTCCCTTCGCTTCCTCCGGAGTGATGGTCTGGGAGGGCCATCTGCCATCGATTGCGCGGATCACGCTGACCAGGGCTTTGATCAGGGACTCCTGGGTCAGAAAGGTTTCGTCCGTCAGAGGGATAAGGGTCTCGCCGGCCGATTCGCCCCGGAGCATCTGCATGATGCTGTTGAAGCCGACCTGGGACTCCCGTTCGATCTTCTCGGCAACGTCGAGTCCCCTGACCTCCATGAAATTGACGAGGGAGCGGTCGAGCCGGTTCAGGTCAATGAGACCCATCACCAGGATCAGGATCACGAAAATCGTGCAGGAAATGATCAGGGTGAGAGGGCGCAGAAGGATCTGGCTGGCTGAAGGGATCTGATTCATCCGGCTATCCGGTGAAAGGAGGGTTTCGCCCGTCTGTTCATCTGATGGGTTTCTTCGTCGCAGGCTGCTGGTCCATCACCACATACCAGCGCTGAAGCTGCTCGGGGGTCAGGACTTTTCTCATCTCGATCTGGAAGTCGATTTTTTCACGGATCAGCTGAGCGTCGATGGCCTCGATCTCCTTTCCCTTGGCCCGAATAGCCTCCTCCGATGCGGAAGGGTCGTGCAGAAGGTTCCGGAACTCTATACTTTTCCCGATAATTTCGCTGCGCAGCTTCAGCGTCCGGTTGGAATAGGCTGCCCCAATCCGCCTTGTCTCCTTCACCTGGGATTCTGTCAGGTTAAGCTCCTTGATGATCGACACATCCCTGCTCGACAGGGGGGATGAGTCCTGCCGGCCGTTGCGCCCGACCCCCTGAGCATGACCCTCCGAGACGAGACAGACAAGAAGGAAAAGAAAGAAGACGATTCTCGTCGGCTTCATGAAAAACTCCTTATGAACGCCGGCAGGATTCCCGCGTCCGCCTTCCGCCCCCGCTGCCACCTGCGGACGGAATTTAAATTAGTGAACCCCATCAGGAAAGAAATGTCAAGCGCCCCTGGCCCTGCCTGTAGAAGATGGGTCGATTTATTTCGACAATATTGTCGAAGTCGTGCTTCTGGTTGATCTTCATAACTACTTGAAAAATAAATGATATTTACTACCATGGGTGCATGTGCCGACAGATCTTGCCTGCCCTGTCCGTCCTTATCGGGTAAAGAAAGAAGAGAGATTAAAACAAAACCATTCAAAAACATACACTTACATCACTGACTTCCCCGTGGCACGCTACCTGCAAATTGTCTGGTCACCGATTAACTGCAAATGAGGTGCCCAACACAGCGAGGAGGGCCTTCATTGAAGCAAAGAAACCGATTAGAAGCGGAACAGTTCTACGAAAAGGTCGCTTAAGGATTCTCCTCCTTCATTAGCGATAAAAGCTCCAGACGGGGAGGTCGAAAGACCTCCCCGCCCCCCCTTTCAAAACCTATCCATCCTCAAGACTAAACGTTGACTCCCCCGCAACAAGCTGCGCGGCATCCGTTGTCGTTGCGTGCTTGACTGCGCATCCCGTCCTTAGATCGATTCCCTCTTTCGAGGGAAAGACTGGGGGCGCGTCGCGATGGCCCGTCCTTTTGGGCGGGGAGCTTCACAAATCACCCCCCCGTGATGATAAAAAAAGGTGGTCACGACGAGAAAAGGCGTCTATAATCGGCGCAAATTTATGGAAAGGGGAACGGTATGAGCAGCTACCAGGGAAGCGACATTTTTCAATTCGCCATCCGCATGGAGGAAAACGGCGAAAAATTCTATAACTATGCAGCGTCCATTGCAAAGGATCCCAAGGTCTTCGGGATATTCACCAAGCTTGCCTCCGAGGAGATCAAGCACCGCAAACTCTTCGCAGACATGTTCTCCAAGATCGACACGATCATGCCGAAGGAAAGCTACCCCGGCGAGTACATGGCCTATCTGCAGGGCAGCATAGACGGGAAAGTCTTCTCGACGACAGCGACCAAGGAGATGGCAGAGGTCAAGGACGTGATCGCGGCTCTGGACTTCGCCATCGGGCGCGAACTCGATTCCGTCCTCTATTATTCGGAAATGAA
Organism: uncultured Syntrophaceae bacterium; assembly: GCA_964619035.1. Taxonomy (GTDB): domain Bacteria; phylum Desulfobacterota; class Syntrophia; order Syntrophales; family UBA2192; genus UBA2192. Next base: position 24,958 of record CAZUBX010000029.1, read on the forward strand.
GAAATACGTCACGGCCTCCGCCCAGGATCTTCTCGAACAGGTTATCGAAGAGGAACGCAAGCACGTCGTGATCCTGACGAACATCAAGAAGACATTCTAGCGCGTCCTCGCCACGGCTCAAGAAACAGCGGAAAAGGGACGATCTTTCCAGAGGGAGCTCTTTCCCGGGATCATAGGGGATTGGTTCCCCGGCAGAGGACCCCGGTCAACGGGGAGACAAAATGAGAAAATTCAGCGGCGTCATTGCTGCGGCCGTCCGTGAAGGGGTTTCGGATATCCATATAACGGGCGCCCACCCGGTGGTGTTTCGAAAAAACGGGCAAATCCAGCAGGATCGCTCCGTCAAGTGGACCCATGCAGAGGTGGACGCGCTCGTCAGGAAACTGCTGACACCCCGGCAAATCCAGATCCTGCGCCGGGAGTGGTCTGTCGATCTCGCCGTTACGATCCAGCATGTTCGCCTGCGGCTCAACGTTTTTAACACGACTCGGGGACTGAGCCTGGCCATCCGCCTGCTTCCGGGCGTGATCCCCACGATCCAGCGACTGAATCTCCATCCCTCGCTTCAGCAGATCGCCGAGCTTCAGTCGGGGCTCGTCCTGATCTGCGGCGCCACGGGCACCGGCAAATCCACCACGATTGCCGCGATCATCGACGAGATCAACCGCAGCCGTTCGGCCCACATCGTAACCCTGGAAGACCCCATCGAGTACCGCTTCACTTCAAAGCAGTCCTTCATGGAGCAGCGGGAGCTGGGCACACACATGCCCTCCTTCGAAAAGGGACTCCTCGATGTCCTTCGGGAGGATCCCGATGTGATCGTCGTGGGGGAGTTGAGGGAACCGGAAGTCATGCGGCTCACCCTCAACGCAGCCGAGTCGGGCCATCTCGTGATCGCGTCGCTTCATGCCACGAATGCCGAGGACGCCCTGCACCGGCTGTGCAATTCCTTCCCCATGGAGGCCCAGGAGGAAATCCGCTACCAGATCGCCTCGACGCTCGCCTGGATCGTGGTCCAGCAGCTCATTTTCCACGAGAGATTCGGCTTCAGGTTGCCTCTGCTTTCCATCCTCAGGGGCAACAACTCCGTCAAGGGAATGATCCGCGAGAACAAGCTTCCCCAGATCGAAAGCGCCATCCAGCTCGGCAAGAGCGACGGCATGTTCTCGATGGAGCGATACCTCAAGGAATACCTCACATCGAAGGACTCCTTCTACCCCCCGGCGGAAAACTTCAAACCGGCGGAAGAAGCATCGCGCGAAATGATCTATCACTCCCCCCTGCTCGACGGGGACCCGGAGCCGGCTGCACCGAAACAGAAGAAACCCTCTGCCGAAGAGAAATCCGTCATTTTCCTCCACCCCGAAGACGATGCCGAAAAACACTTCATGATCGACGAGAAAGCAACCGTCGACGAGTTGATCGCGCAGATACGGGATTCCGGAAAGTTCAAAGAATAAAAACTACAATATTTGATGCATTGGTTGCATTCGCATGGCGCCCAGCCGCTTTTTTGACCCCCTTTTCGATCTCCTCACCCCCAATAAAATTCATAACACCTTGATTTGCTAAGACTATTTTTTTGCTTTGCCTTCTGGCAAGTGGCATGTTTCGTGCTAAATATTTCTCCGCCGGAACCATGCACTCTTGATCCTTGTGCCTGATGCACACCTTCCAGCGGATTCTGCGCCGCTGACGCCAACCGGATCCGGAGGGATGAGAATAGATGAATAAGTTCAGCAAGGTCATTGTGACAGCCGTTCAGGAAGGCTGTTCCGATGTGCACATCACCGGGGGGCATCCGGTTGTGTACCGCAAGAACGGCCAGATCCATTTCGACAATTCCGGTCGATGGACACACGGCGAGATTGACGGGCTCGTGAAGAAGATCCTCACGGCCAGGCAGCTGCAGATGTTGCGCAATCGCTGGTCCGTCGACATGGCCATGACCATCCGCCACATCCGGATCCGGGTCAATGTATTCAACACGACGCGCGGCCTCAGCATCGCCGTCCGTCTGCTGCCCGGCACCGTGCCGACCACCGAGAAACTCAACCTTCACTCCTCGCTGAAACAGGTGGCCGAGCTGCGTTCCGGGCTCGTGCTCATCTGCGGCGCCACCGGGTCCGGCAAGTCGACGACGATCGCGGCTCTCGTCGACGAGATCAACCGCAACCGGGCTGCCCACATCGTGACACTCGAAGATCCCGTCGAGTACCGCTATGTCTCCCGCAAATCCTTCATCGAACAGCGCGAACTGGGCGCCCACATGCCTTCTTTCGAGCAGGGGCTGGTCGACGTGCTGCGCGAGGATCCCGATGTGATCGTCGTGGGAGAGCTGAGGGAACCGGAGGTCATGCGGCTCACCCTCAACGCCGCCGAATCGGGGCACCTGGTCATCGCAACCCTTCACGCCACCCACGCGGAAGACGCCCTGTACCGGCTGTGCAATTCCTTTCCCGTGGAGTCACAGGAGGAAATCCGTCATCAGGTCGCATCGACGCTGCAGTGGCTCGTTGTCCAGCAGCTCGTCCTCAAGGAAGATGCCGGGTTCCGCGTTCCAGTCCTGTCCATCCTGAAGGGCAGCCAATCGGTCAAGGGAATCCTGCGGGAAAACAAGTTGCCCCAGATCGAGAGCGCCATCCAGATGGGCAAGAACGACGGCATGTTCACGTCCGAGCGTTATATCCGGGACTACCTGAGCAAGGTCAGCTCCTTCGTATCCCCCCAGGAGATCTTCAAGCCCTCTGCGGAATTGTCCGAGGAAGAGGTCTACCACTCGCCGCTGGTCGACGGGGAGCCCGCCGGGCCGCGCCCTGTCCAATCCCGTAAACCGGGACCGGCCAGAGGCGGCGCCGTCTACGGATCCCAGGCAAATCTGGATTTCAGCACCGGAATGGGTTACGGTCTCCAGGACACCCGCAACGGAGTCAGCACAGAGCCCGCCCGCAGGCAGACTCAAGCAGCCGAGCCGGGCAAAGGCAACGGCGAGAAAGCCGCCCCGGATGCCAGGGAGGGTGCTTTCGATCATCTCTACAGCCAGTCCATCGATGATGCCGAGAGGGGGGGCTCCCCGCTGATCATCGACGAGACGGCCTCCATCGACGAACTGATTGCGCAGATCAGCAATTTCGGACGGCCCAAGTCATAAAAGAGGGTCTATCCAGTCTATTCGGTCTGTTCCGTCTATCCCGTCAGGCCTCTGGTCCCTGCCCCTGCGTCCCTGTTCCCTTCTTGCTCTTCACTAAGACACTTAGACACTCAAGCACTCAGACACTAAAACGAAAACCCGGCCGGCGCCGGGTTTTCGCTCACGAATATCGTTTTGCAACTACCGCTGAACCGGCATAAGGAAGCCCGATTTAACGCCTCCGACCGGTCCGAACCGGACGGCGAAATCATCGTAGTAGAGATTGGTGATGGAATCAGCCGGGCCGTACGCATGGAGCCCGATCTCGGGGCGGCTCGACGAGAAAGTTGTCCCTGAAGTGGGGGTGTTGAAGAAGGTGCTGCCGTCGTACTGCGCCTTCCCCAGTCGGATAAAGTCGCCCCTGTCGCTCATGTTCTGCTTTGAGGGAAAACGCCGGGCAAAACACTCGTTCCGATAGTCGCCCATCTTGACCAGGCTGAAACGGTCGTTGCCGGGCGTAGTGATCCCCAGGTAACCCACCCGGTCCGGGGACCAGAAGATTTGGTCGCGGGGCGACAGGGCCCTGGACGTGTCCAGGGGATCGCTGTTCGGGTCGTCCGGCCCATCCTTGTCGCCGACGAACAGCTGGATCCAGTTGTCCCTGTTGCGCATGGCGACGCTCTCATCGGTGACAGTTGAAGGGATGCCGGCGGTGGCCATCCATGTACCGTATGGGTGTTCACCGATATAGAGTTTTTTCCCGCTGGTGAACGCGTATGGGCGTATCGTCGTCCCCCCTTCTTCCTTGAGGACTTCCAGCAACAAAACTCCCGCCGCCGTCCCTGCCTCCCAGTTCCAATCGGCCGGCTGCTGAGTGTAGCGGTTCCAGTAGATAGGGTCATTGCGCACCTGTGCGATGGCCGACACCGTTCCTGCGGCCGTGTTATCCTGCGTCTGGTAGACGATATTGCCACTCACGATTTCCAGTCCCGCGCCGCCGCCGTTCTTGAAGGAGAGAGAAGGGGCCTCGATGACCCTCACCTTGAGCGTGGTCCAGTCCCGGAAATGGATGTACAGGCTCCCTTCCTGCTTCAGGACACGGTATACGTCACCAACAAATGGAAACTGGTTGAGTTCCTTCTGGGCGAGTTTCGTCCACTGGGGATCCTGGGCGACCATGTTGCTGGTGCCCGATCCCGTGGTCGTGATGTCGCGAAGCCCCTGCCATGGCAGGGCCGTATCCAATCCCACAGCATGTTCATAGGTGTCGAAGAGGTATACATAGCGCGTATCATTATAGGTGATGACCCGGATAAAATAATCGACTCCCGATGTAATCCCTCCCGGGAGCGAACCGCCCGAATTGATGAACATCACCCGATTGCCCGTCTGCCAGAAAGAGCAGGCCCCGATCCGAATTGCGCGTGTTCCCGTTCCCGTAGGAGGGGGATAGGATACAGAGGACGGGTCCTGGTGCAGGCTCAAGTCCGTGGAGAAATTCTGCTCCGTCCGTGCCGCCTCCTTCATCCAGAGGATGAGGTAGGGGTTGTTCTGGATAATGTTGCCGACTCCCGTCATGCCGTCGGGGATTCCGTCCCTGTCACAGCCGTTGGTGGAGTAAATCCCCGAGATGCTGCTCAAGATCGTGAACCCGAGACTATTGCCCGCCTCGTCGAGACGAAACGAGACGCCGCCCGCGTAGATCTGATTTGTGGAATCCAGGCGGAGCTTCGTCTGGACATCGTAACTGAGATATTTACCCGCCCTGCGCCACTCCGTCTCGAAATTTTCCTGTTTCCCCGACGATGCTAAGGCCGTTCGCCAGTTGAAAGCGATCTGGTTCTCCCGGAAAAGCAGGCAAGACGAGGCGGGCGCAACATTGGTTGTGCGTTCGCCGGTAAGCCTCATGGCGTTGCCCTCGACAGCCTGGGTGCCGATGTGGCTCACCTCGGAGCCGGTAAACCAGTTTTGCAGGCCCGAACCGAACTGCTCTTTCACTTCCGTCTTGGGGGCCGTTACCGTTATGTACCCGATGGGGGTCTCGTAGGTGACCTTGCGGGAGACGGCGGTGCTCCCCTGGCCGAAGGTGCCCAGGGATTCCACCCTGACAAAGGGCGTCATCAGCACCTTATTGCCGTCCAGGGTCTTTCCTGCAACACTGCCTCCGTTCGGATCATGGACACCGAGAAACCTGCGGTTGTCGGTATCATTCCGGAGGTACCTCAAGGTACGGGGTTTCTCGTTCTGGAACTGGACCATGATGGTCCCGTTGCGCGGGGGGAAGATTCTGCCTCCCGTATCGCTCGTATCGTGCTTGTACACCAGGTCCGGGGTCCCGTCCCCGTCCTCGTCGGCCAGCGTCAGTTTCGCGGGGTCGGGCACGCAGGCCGGCACGATCTTCGTTCCGGCCGTGACATCCCAAGTCCCCGAAGGCTTGTAAAACCGGACCTCGTTGTATCCCTGATAGGTGTGGGTGCTGACTCCTGAGATCTTTTCGTAGCTCGGCTGTGCGCTTCCCGGCTTCAGCACGGCGACCCAGCTGTTCGTATTGTAATAATAGGCCAATTGCCCGGCAGGAAACGGAAATTCGCCGGGGACTTTCGTGCTGATCGCCTGGGGATTGCCCGACACGATTTCAACGAACTTGTAATAGTAAGGATAGACCGTGATCTGGAACTTCCCGTCGTTTCCGGACAGGGCATATTCCTGTTTGTTCATCGCCACCATCTGGGTTTCGCGGGCGTTTTCGTCGGCGGCGTTGACGTAGACGCTCGCGGCATAACGGAAACCCGATTCGGCCAGGTAGTAGGCCCGCATGACATTGTTGCTTGCCGCCTGTCCCAGGGAGGCCGAACCGAACATGGAGATCATCACCGCGCTGAGGGCGGAAAAGACCACCATGGCCGCAATCAAGGTCACCAGGATAGCCCCGCGCTGCCCTCTCGGGCTGGGGCTCCAATGGAACAAGCGCCATCGCCGTCGCGAGAGGATCAAGCGGGCCAGCCCCCAGGACAAGATCAGGGCGAGCGGGATCAGCAGCGGATAGTAAAGGACAAAGAAGGCCATGCCGGCCAAGGGGGAAATCAAAATTCTGGCAACAAGGCAGGCCAGGGGGTTGCCTTCAATGGCCGCGGCGAGCGTCGGCCCCACGCGGTAATACATGCGGACGAACGCCGCGCCTGTTTCCGTCTTCGCCAGAACACGGTCCCTGAACTCCCTCAGCAGCTCTACCATGGGGTGGTCCCTGTCGCCCCAGGCCGCCGTCGCCACAAAGCAGGTCTTGTTCGCGTAATCGGGCGGCAGATTGTCGGGCGTCGGCACTGCGGACCCGCCGGCGTTGTTGTTGTTGCGGGGGCTTACGGTCGTTGAGAAGGGGACCCACCCTCCCGTTTCGGGCCGGTTCAAGGCCATCTGGACACTCAACGCGTAGAGATTCCGGATATCCTGACTCTTGCTCCAAAGGCTCGTGGTGCCTGTGGTGTCCGGGTTGTACCGAATGGCGAAAGAAGATACGCCGTCGACCAGAGTGTCTCCCACAGTTAACGAGCCGCAAGAATTCACGGTTGCGTCGATAAAGAAAAGCCTGATCGTCTTCTTGCCTTCCACCTCCACCATCTTGATGGCTCGCCATCCATAGGGGCTCTCATAAACAATGCAGCTCTCCGTGTCGTCCTTCACTGCGGAGAGCTCGATGAACTCGCGATTGATGCGGTTCATAGCGAGTTGGGCCTTCTGCGTGATTACATCGTTTTCCCGTGTGTTGAGATACCCCCTCAAGCCCATGAGAACCGATGTGCCCGCGACGGATGCGATCAGTCCCACCAGGACAAGCGATACCATGATCTCGATAAGGGTGAAACCTGCCTTGTTTCTCATGCCTCGTTCTCCAGCAATCCTATCGAGTAAAGAGGGCCGTTGCCGTCTGGGTTCCATGGCGGATGGTGACCTTCAGAATGTTCTGTTCAGTCGGACCCGCGGTTTGTTCCTTTCGTGACCCGTCGAAAATCACATAGTCGTTGGTTACGATATCGTAGATGCCGTAGTACGGGTAGTCGGGAGGCCTGCCGGTTTTTTTGTTGCCGTTGTCGACATAATCCTTAAAGGTGGCCAGGAAGTTCGACTGGGTGGCGGCGAGCCTCTTGTAGTCGGCAGACATGTACTCCATGATGTGCGTGGCAGTCGACATGTTCTGGACCTGGCGCACCGGGTCTGCGCTGTGGATCACACCCGTATAGACGAACTGGGCGAAGAAGACCCCCATGATGGCGGCGATCACGATCGTAATGATGATCTCCAGAAGGGTGAAGCCGCCCTGCCCGAGGTACGCCCGGCATTTGGGGAGCGTATAATTTATTTGCTTCACAGCGTCATGCACCTCCCGTGCAATCATGGAATGAATCCCGTGTTTTTTGTGATGGTGATTGGTCCCCCTGGCGAAAGATTGAGAGTGATGGTCGAAGCACCGGGGCTTCCGAATGGATCAAACTTCACGACCGCATTCGGTACCGTATTCGCCGAGAGGGTCATGCTGCCGTCTCTGGGGGCTCCTGGGATGCGCTCGATGAAGTCTTCGACATTGGGAAGACGCTGCTTTCCCATATCCGGATTCTCTCCCATGAACAACCAGTACTGTTTCGGTGAGACGAACTTGATTCCCCAGCTGCTCTCCGAGTTCATGGCCCTTGACTGCGCATACCGGAGATGGTTCTTGACCAGATCCATTTCGGCAACCCGGGAAATACCGTCATCGGTGAAGAGCCTCGTGGTTGCAAAATAGGAAATGATCCCCAGAATCAAGAGCACCATGATGACCTCGAACAGGGTGAAGCCCCCCTGCCCGCCGAATCGCTTTCTGCCTCTTTGAATCGCTCTATGCATACCGTTTCCCGCAGTTCTGAATGGTCCGGATCAGGAAAAAGCCCGTCGGCAGCCCGATGAGCGCTGAGAGCAGTGACATAAAGGCTGAAACCGGGATATCCCACTCCAGGGATACGAAGACCCCGTTGAGAAGGGCAAAGCCCAGATAAACAAGGGCCCCGATGCGGGCCATGCGCAGGGCCAGCTTTCCGTCCTTCAGGAGATAAAGGCCGATGGCCACCATGCACCCGGCCGTGACGAGTGCGATCTGCGGCTGCCAGCGGACCCAGCCCGGCGTGACCAGGGACGCACCCAGCTTGTGCAGGCCGACCATCAGAATAACGCCGAGGATGGCATAGAAAACGCCTACCATAATGAAGTAAAAAGAACACTCCTGCCCCGACACGGGGGAACGAATTGCATTCAGCGGATGGAAGCTGACCTCGTGGGGCCTCAGAAGAGCCTCGCCGAGAATCTTCCACAGAGATGGCCGATGGGCCCGGATGCGGAACATGACTCGCTCCGACAGTCCGGCCGGCGGCTCGAGCGCAGGCTCTTCGCGCATCATCCGGGCAAATGCGTCGAGTTCCCTCCCTCCCAGCTCCCCGATGATTTTTTCTATATTTCGATCAGAGTCCAAGTTTCTTACCCTCTTACCTTCTTACCCACTTACCTCTCAACTTCGCGTTTCGTCATCGACGAAGCCGTCCGCTTCCATCATCACCCGGATCTTCTCAAGGCCCCGGTAGACCTTCATCTTGGCACTGCTCAGTTTATCCCCCGTCACAGAGGCGATGTCCTCGAAACTCAGCCCCTCGTAAAAACGGAGCACCAGGGCCTCCCGGACCGGCACGGGCATCCTCAGCAGGTAACCTTGGAGCCGCCGGCCCCGCTCCCGGCCGATGGCCGCATCGGCCGCGTCGCCGCTGGGGTCTGTCGCATCCGGCATGCCCTTTTCGGTTGCCTCCTCAGGCAGGGCCTTCACCTTGCGGAGATGATTCCGGATCACGTTCAGACTCACCGTGTACAGCCAGGGGAAGAATCGCTCCCCTGCCCTGAAGCGCCCCAAAGACTGAAAGGCCCGCAGGAAACTCTCCTGGGTCAGGTCGTCGGCATCCTGAGTGCTTCCCGTCATGCGGAAGGCCAGACTGAAGACCGGCCCCTTATAGGCATCGACCAGAACAGCAAAGGCCTCTCGGTCTCCCCCGAGGACGCGGCCTATGATCTCTCCTTCGTCGATCTGCTTCATATACAAATCGGACCGGCAAAAAGTCACATTATTTATGCATCTTCCATGACAAGCAGCAGAGCCTTTCTGCCTTTTTAGTCGATTATCGCCATGGAGGAAAGCTTTTTATAAACGGGAATAGATTGATTTTTTCGATTTTTATTGCCTTAAGCCTTATGCCATATGCCTTTAGCCTTGCTTTATGGCATATTAGTTGAATAATGAACAAGATCGGCCGTCAGCAAGCACAGGGTATCGAGCAACCTGTCGGCACTTTTTCCGAGGATGGAACCCGAACCGGTGCCAGCAGCTAAAGAATCCCCCATCGAAATCAGCATCATTCTGCCCGCCTTCCAGGAGGAGCAGGGGATCCCGCCCCTGCTGATGCAGATAGGGGCCGTCATGGCAAAGATGAGGCGGCCCTATGAGATCCTCGTTGTCGACGACGGCTCCATCGACGGGACGGCCGCAAGGGCCCGCGAGGCCGGGGCCCGGGTCATCTCGCATCCCTACAACATCGGAAACGGGGCTGCCGTGAAAACGGGAATCCGCGAGGCCCGGGGCCGGGTGATCGTGATGATGGACGCCGACGGCCAGCACGAACCAGCCGACATCCCACGGCTCATCGAGCATCTCGGATCCCACGATATGGTCGTGGGGGCCCGCACGAGGGAATCCGAGACCAGTCTCCACCGCGATCTGGCCAACAAAGTGTACAACTGGTTTGCCTCCTACATCTGCAACCGAAAGATTGAAGACCTGACGTCCGGCTTCCGGGCGATCAAAGCCGATGCGGCCCGGGCCTTTCTCTACCTGCTGCCGAACACGTACTCCTACCCGACGACGCTCACCCTGGCCATTGTCCGCTCCGGCCGGAGCCTGAAGTACAT
>CAZUBX010000030.1:0-35049 GCA_964619035.1 uncultured Syntrophaceae bacterium
TCTCGCTGAACCGCGTCGAGAGCTTCTTCTGCCTGCCCGACAGGCGCACGCCGTACTCGACGACGGTACATACGGCCTTCTTGTCGAAATCGAGTAGCTTCTCTTCGTCAACGATCCGCTTGATCAGGCAGACGTATTCCCGGATGTTCTCGTCGGAGTTGGCCATCTCCGTGTCGAACTGGGCCTTCGTCTTGAAGATCTCCTTGAAGTCACGCTCCATGTTGTACAGAAGGTAATACAGGTAGTCGTCGCCGACGATAATCACCTTGATGTCCAGGGGGATCGGTTCGGGCTTGATCGCCGAGGGAAGGAAGCTGAAAGGGTCGTAGGGCTGCATGTTGAGCTCGCGGCTCTTCAGTGCCCGCTTGAGAAACGTCCAGACCCCGGGCTCGATGAGGGCCTCCAGGGCGTCGAAGACGATATAGCCGCCGTTTGCACGCAGCAGCGACCCGGCCCTGATGTGGGTGAAATCCGTCCGCCAGAGCCCCGAGCGGTCCACCTCGCGCTCGATGGTGCCGAAGAGGTTTTTGAAGGTCGGGGCCGTCTCGATGACGATGGGCGTCTTTTCGGTTTCCGAGTTGTCCACGAGGACGTTCACCTTGAACTCGATGAAGCGCTTCACGGGCGCCTGGGGCACGGGGAACGGCATGGCCTGTTGCTGCTGCTGCTGATCCTCCTCCTTTTCCTGGAAGATTTTCAGATTGGATAAGATGTGCTCCTGGACCTCGTTGAGGTAGCTGCTGACCTTCTCGTTGGAGTCCACGTAGCGCAGCCGCAGATCCGAGATCTGTTCTGTCACGGCGGGCGAGCCGTACTTGTGTTCGAGGGTTGCGATCTGCTGCCGGATCTCGCGCTCGATGTCACGCGTCTCCCGCATGACCGAATCGAGCTCGAGGCGCAGGTCGACGATTTTTGTCCGGATGGTCGCGAGTTCCTCCTTGCTGAACTTGTCTTCCTCGGCCATGGCCTCGAGCTGCTCGAAGGGAACGGGGCGCCCTTCCACGACCGGGGCGATGTCCTGTCGGGTGAAGGGTCCCATCTGGAATTGCACGAGCTGAAAATTCTCCTTCAGCAGGCGATCGTTGAACTCCCGGATGATCTCCTTCTGCTTTTGCCGATAGGTGTTGATGACTTCCTCGGACTCCTTTTTGAACTCGTCGCTCTCGAGGATGAACGGGATCTCTTTCCGGAGATGGGCGACGAGATCGTCCATCTCTTTCTGGAATTTCCTGCCGCTGCCTGCCGGGAACATGATGGCCCTCGGCGTGTCGGGGTCCTTGAAATTGTGGACGTAGCAGATGTCGTCGGGGATGGTTTTCTTGAGGTCGAGCTGGTTGAGCATGTTCTTGATCGTGGTCGTCTTGCCCGTGCCCGTCATCCCGGAGACGTAGATGTTGTAACCCGGGCTTTCGATCTCGAGCCCCAGCGTGATGGCCTTGACGGCCCTGCTCTGCCCGATGATGCTATCTGTTTTTTCGCACTCCTTCGTCGTGTCAAACCCCAGAAGGTCGGGGTTGCAGGTCCATCGGAGCAGCTGGACGGGTACTTCCTTGGATCGCGTCATCTCTGCCATGATCGTCCCTTTTTTTCTGCAGTGCAGTTGGATTCGTTGGAAATATAATCAATGCGGGCGGAATTGTCCATCCTTTCTTGGCACACCTGCCCGAGGACCCTTTCGCGTTGCGGTCTTCCGGGGATTGCTCCCCCCGGCTCCGAGAAGGGCCTGCGAAAAAAGGAGGGTCGGTTCAGGAGGTGGGTTCACCGGTCAGCCGGGCGAACTCTCTCAAAAGCTCCTCCTGCTTCTTGGTGAGATTGGTGGGAATTTTGACAAGGACCTGGACGACCTGGTCCCCGCGGCCGAGGCCCTTGAGGTGAGCGACACCCTTTCCCTTCATGCGAAAGATCTTGCCGCTCTGTGTCCCCTTGGGGATTTTGACGGATTCCTTGCTGTCGATGGTCGGCACTTCGATCGTGGCCCCCAGGGCGGCCTGGGTGACGGAGATCGGGATCTGGCAAAGGACGTCATAGCCTTCGCGCTCGAAGAACTCGTGGGCCTCCACGTGAATGAAGACATAGAGATCCCCGCTGGGGCCTCCGAAGTCGCCTTCCTCGCCCTCGCCGCGCAGCCGCAGGCGGGAGCCCGTCTCGACGCCGGCGGGGATCCTGAGGCTTACGGTTTTCCTCGTCTTGGCCTTCCCGGTCCCGTAACAGGCCTTGCAGGGGTTCTTGATCACGCGTCCGGCGCCCCGGCAATGCGGGCAGGTGGTGCTGATGGTGAAGAAACCGCTCGACTGGGTCACGGTGCCGCGCCCGGCGCAGCGGGAACAAGTTTCCGGGTGAGTCCCTGCTGCCGCTCCTGCTCCATTGCATTCCTTGCAGCGCTCCAGTTTTTCCATCTCGATCTGCGTGGAGGTTCCCTTCACGGCGTCCATGAAGGAAATCTGGAGGTCATAGCGCAGGTCGGCCCCCTGGCGGACCGCGGAGCGCGTGCGCGTCCTGGCGCCGGTAAACCCGAAGACGTCTTCAAAGATGTCGCTGAAGTTGGTGAAGATGTCGTCGAAGCCCGAGAACCCGCGGAAGCCGGTGCCGTTGATCCCTTCGTGCCCGTATCGGTCGTAGATCTTCCTCTTCTCGGGGTCGTGGAGCACCTCGTAGGCCTCGGCTGCCTCCTTGAACTGCTCCTCGGCCTTCTTGTCCCCCGGGTTGCGATCCGGGTGGCACTGCATGGCGAGCTTCCGGTAGTTCTTCTTGATTTCTTCGACAGATGCGCTGCGTTCAACGCTCAGGATCTCGTAGTAATCCCGTCTTTCCATGTGAGCCCCGTGTTTTCCTTTCGTCTCAAATGCCCGTGACGGGATGCAGCAGTCAATCGGGATGTGCCCGTTGTCTCGGTCCGCGCCTCGATCCCTCCAGAAGCGAATGGAGCTTGCGTTTCGCTCGCTTTCTGATCTCCTGGGCTTTTCAGGCTGATCGGTAGCTGCCCTCCGGGCGCACGTCTCCCCTGAAGTGCCAATAACTTAATGACCCCCCCGGGGCCTGTCAAGGCAGGACGCGTGTTTTTTTGAGGCTCAGGGTTTTTGGGTGAACCGGTGGAGGGCTTCCTCGTATTTCTGGTGTGTTTTCTCAATGATATCGGCAGGTAACCCCGGCGCCGGGGGCTTCTGGTCCCACTTCAGCGAAAGGAGGTAGTCGCGGAGGAACTGCTTGTCGTAGCTCTTCTGCCCGCGCCCTTCGGCGTAATCGTCCCGGGGCCAGAACCGCGAGGAGTCCGGCGTGAGCACCTCGTCGATCAGGATGAGCTCGCCGCCCATCATGCCGAATTCCATCTTCGTATCGGCGATGATGATTCCCACGGAGTTGGCGATGGCATCGGCACGCTTGTAAATGGCGAGGCTCACTTCGATGATCCGCTCCGTCAGCTCCTTCCCGACGATGCGGGCCATCTCCTCTTGCGAGATGGGCATGTCGTGCTCGCCCTCGGGGGCCTTCGTGGAGGGGGTGAAGAGGGGCTCGGGCAGCTTGGAAGACTCCTTCAACCCTGCGGGAAGGCGGATTCCCGAGACGGGTTTTCCGCTGGTGTAGTCCTTCCAGGCCGAGCCGCTGATGTAGCCGCGGACGATGCACTCCACGGGCAGGGGGTTGGCCTTTTTCACGAGCATGCTCCGGCCCTTCAGGATATCCCGGTGGGGTTTGCATTCCGCGGGGAATTGCTCCACGTCCGTCGTGACGAGGTGATTGCCGATGATGTCGGTCATCTGCCTGAACCAGAACTCGGAGAGCGTCGTCAGGACTTCACCTTTTCCGGGGATGGGGTTCGGCATGATGACGTCGAAGGCCGAGATCCGGTCCGTCGCCACGATGAGCAGATACTGCCCCAGGTCGTAGAGGTCGCGGACCTTGCCGCGGTTGACGAGCTTCAGGCCTTTGAGATCTGTCTGGTAGAGGGCCGGCTGGGTCATGGTCTGCTCCTTGCTCAGCGGACGTAGAGGTTGTTGCGCTTTTCGTTTTTGATGGTCGATGTGGGCATCCTGCCGTAGTTGTGGCCGGGCAGGACGACGGTCTCGTCGGGCAGCGTGTAAAGCTTCTCCTTGATGGCCTTCGCCATGATGTCCCAGGACCCACCGGGCAGGTCCGTCCGCCCGACGGCCTCGACAAACAGCGTGTCCCCCGTGAACACGTAGCCGTTGGTGTAGAGCGCAATCCCGCCGGGTGTGTGACCGGGCGTGTGGAGGACCTTCAGCTTGACGCTTCCGACCTGGATCGAGTCGCCTTCCCGGACCAGGATGTCCGCAGCAGGCGAGGCCTGAGCCCTGAACATGCTCAGGATCATGGCGGGCGTGGAGGTGAGCATGTCGGCATCGGCTTCGTGGATGATGATTTTCGCCCCGGTCTTTTTCTTCACGGCGGCGTTGCCCGAGATGTGGTCCACGTGGCCGTGGGTGTTGACAATGTAGCGGATCGAGAGGTTGTTCTTCTGTGCCTCGGCGACGATTCGTTCCGTCTCCGCCGCGGGGTCGATCACGAGGGCGTCCCCCGTTTCCTCGTCACCTACGATGTAGGCGAAGATGGCCATGTGGCCGACTTGCAGTTGTTTCAGAAACATTCTTGTCTCCGTTAAATAAACTTAAACGGCCCCGAAACAGGTTGTCCTCAACTCTTCCTGTCGGAGCCTACGGCAAGGAAATATCATTATCGGCACGTCCAAGTCAACAGGCAGGTTGCAGACACGCTTGACCGCTTTAGAGCGGCAAGCGTGCAGGATCGAGGATCGAGCCCTTCGACATCCTTCGATGAACTCAGGACAGGTGCTCAGGATGACAGCGCGAGGTTCGAGGGTTGATTTCTTTCCCCGGTCCTCGTTCCTCGGACCTTCATCCTTATCTATCGCCGAAGCAGCAGGGCCCCGAAGAAGCCGTCCGTGCCGTGGCGATGGGGGAAGGTCCGCAGGAATCCCTTTGGGTCCAGGGCTTCTGCCGGGAAATCGGCTGCCGGGCGGGCCGGGGCGAAGTCGGGATGCCCCTCGAGAAAGTCCTCGACGACACCGTCGTTCTCCTCCGGCATGACGGAGCAGGTGCTGTAGAGCAGAGCCCCCCCTCTTTTCACGCAGGCCGCGGCATTTCCCAGGATGCGTTTCTGCAGGGGCGGGAACTCCCCGAGTTTCTGCGCGCTGAGATGCCAGCGGATCTCGGGGTTTCTCCTCAGGGTGCCAAGACCCGAGCAGGGCGCATCGACGAGAACCCGGTCGAAAGGGCCCAGGGCGGCCATGCCCACAGCGTCCGTCGCGTCGACGGCTGCCGTTCTCACGTCAAGCCCCATTCTCCGCGACGTGGCCTCCAGGGACTTGAGCTTGCTTTCCTGGATATCGGCGGCAACGAGCTCCCCCGCGTTTTCCATCAGGGCCGCCAGGTGGGTTGTCTTGCCGCCGGAACCCGCGCAGAGATCCAGGACCCGCTCGCCTCTTGCCGGCGCCAGGAGCCGGGAGATAAGCTGCGAGGCCTCGTCCTGCACGTAGAGAAGGCCGCCGGCAATCTCCGGCATCTCCCGCAGCGATGCGGGCGGTTTCGCCAGGATGATCCCCTCCGGGGAATACGAAGTCGGCCTCACGTCATAGCCGGCGCGGGCGAGCCTCTCCAGCATATCCTGCCGGGTTTCCTTGAGACGGTTCACTCGGAGGGTGAGGGAAGGGATCTCGTTGTCCGCTTTGCAAAGTGCAAGCGTCTGCTCGATGCCGAAGCAGCCGATCCAGCGCTCGACAAGCCAGCGGGGGTGCGAGTGAACGACGGTGATGTAGCCCGCGGGATCCGCCTCGAGCCCGGGGAACGTCACGTCTTTCAATCCCCGTAGGGCGTTTCGCAGGATCGCGTTGACGAGATTTTCCCGTCCCGGGAAAATCCGCCTTGTCGTGTTCACGGCTTCGTCGACGGCGGCATAGACGGGGATTTTCTCCGCGAAGCGTGCCTGGAAGAGGGCGACGCGGAGGATGTTCCGGAGGCCGGACTGCAGCGCATCGGGTTTCCCCTTGTAGAAGCGGTTGATCAGGAAGTCGAGGAAACCCCGCATGCGCAGCGCGCCGTAGACGAGGTACGTCAGCAGCCTGCGGTCGGCATCGCTGACGGGGCGGCCTGACGAGAGGACGGCGTCCAGCAGCGGTTCGGCGAAGGCCTGCTCCTCGTCGACGCGATTCAGAATATCGACAGCGAGTTTCCTTGGATTGTCACTCGGGGAGCTGCGCGGCACAAACGATCCTTCTTCCCTTCCCCTACCCCAGCCTGCTGCCCGGCGTGAACCGGAAGCCTCGGAGAAAGTCGATGATGAGCAAGCGCTTCTTGCTCTCGAGCTGGACGTCTTTCAGGTACACGTAGCCGCCGCCTGCGGCGATCTTGAGGCCCTTCGGCGCCGGCCCGACGATCGTCCCGGGTGTTTCGCAGCCCATGGGGGCCTCCTCGGCTTCAGCCGAATAGACCTTGAGGACCTTCCCGTCGAGCAGTGTATGCGCTCCGGGCACCGGGGAGAGGCCGGCTACGAAATGGGCGATGTCCCGCGCGGGGCTCTCCCAGCGGATCAGTCCGCCTTCCTTCTTGAGGCGCGGCGCAAGCGTGGCAAGCGCATGGTCCTGGGGAATTCGGTGAACGTCTCCGCATGCCAGACCCTCCAGCGTCCTCAGAAGGCACTGCGCCCCCAGGACGGCGAGCCGGTCGTGGAGGTGATCGTAAGTTTCGCCCGGCTCGATGGCCGTCTCTTCCTGCAGGAGGATGTCTCCCGAGTCGACGCCTTCGTCCATCTTCATGATGGAAATGCCTGTCTTTTTCTCACCCCGGATGAGCGCCCAGTTCATGGGTGCGGCCCCCCTGTACTTTGGCAGCAGCGAGGGGTGGACATTGACGCAACCCATGGGAGGTCCGTCGATGATCTCCTTCGGCAGGATCTGGCCGAAGGCGACAAGGACCACCATGTCGGGGGCAAGCCCTCGGAAGATCTCGAGGTACTCGGGGGCCCGTACCTTTTCGGGCTGATGGACGTTCAGCCCGTGCCGCACGGCCGCCTCCTTCACCGGCGAGGCGACGAGGCGCTGCCCTCGCCCCTTGGGCCGGTCGGGCTGCGTGACGACGCCGATAACGGGCCAGGCTTTCTCGACAAGGAGTTCCAGGGACGGAACGGCGAATTCGGGAGTACCCATGAAAAGGATTCGTGGTTTCTTGTCAGCCATTGGAAGCCTCGTTCGTCATCTGTGTGAATCAGGGATGTTGACTTGAGGGACCAGGGACCAGGGACGAGGGCACAGAAACGTCATCAATCGCCGGTAATGCGAGTAATTCTGTATTTTCTGTAGCCTGTAGCCTGTAGCCTGGAACACTGCTGCCTGCGGCAGCTTATCACATGAAATTCATGGGGTCCACATCGACGCGGATTTCGCAGCCCGCAATGTCGGCCCCCTCGATGAGTTGCCGGATAAAGGCGTGGAGCGCGCGCACCTGCTTTCCCCTCACGAGCAACTGCCGACGGTAACGGCCCCTCACTTTGCCCAGGGGCGCCTCCATCGGGCCGATGACGCTCAGGCGGCCCTTGTAATTGCTTCCATCGGCAAGCCGGCGGGCCTGCTGTCCCAGCCTGGCGGCCCCTTTTTCCGCCAGCTCTTTTCCAGTCCCCGAGACGGTGATGTTGATCATCCGCGAAAAAGGCGGGTAACCCAGGTCCCTGCGCAGGGCGATTTCATCCTCGTAGAAGCCGGCGAAGTCGTGGGTGCGGGTGCGCTGGATGGCATAGTGGCCGGGGTTGAGCGTCTGGATGACGACCGCGCCGGGGGACTCGCCCCTGCCGCCTCGGCCGGCTACCTGGGTGAGAAGCTGGAAGGTCCGCTCGGCGGCCCTGAAGTCCGGCATGTTGAGCGTCGTGTCGGCGGAGATGACGCCCACGAGGGTCACGTCGGGGAAATCATGTCCCTTGGTGATCATCTGGGTGCCGACGAGGATGTCGATCTCGCCGCCGCCGAGGGCTTGAAGGATGCGCTCGTGGCTGCCGCGCGCCGATGTGGTGTCGCTGTCCATCCGGACGACCCGCGCCTGCGGGAAGAGATCCTCGATTTCCGCCGTGAGCCGCTCCGTTCCAAGACCGTAGCTCAGGATGCGGCTACCGCCGCACTCCGGGCACACCGGCGGGGCCTTGATGAAAAAATCGCAGTAGTGGCATCGCAGCGCCCCTTCGCTCAGGTGATGCGTGAGCGAAACGGCGCAGTTGAGGCAGCGAAAGACGTGGGCGCAGTCGCCGCAGTAGTGGTAGGTGTTGAACCCCCGCCGGTTCAGAAAAAGAAGGGACTGTTTTTTTGCTTCCAGCGTGCGGCCGACCTGTTCGACGAGCAGGCGCGACAGGGAGCGGATCCTGCCGTTGGGGTCCCGTTCGTTTTTCATGTCCACGATCTCCACACTCGGCAACTCCCGCTGCTCGACGCGCCGGGTCAGCGCGAGGTAGACGTATTCCTTTTCTCTCGTGTTGTGGAAGCTTTGCAGGCCCGGTGTTGCCGAGCCCAGAACGACGGCAGCCCCCTGCTGCTTGGCCCGCACCACCGCCAGATCTCGGGCGTTGTAGGGCATGCGCTCGTCCTGCTTGTAGGAGGCGTCGTGCTCCTCGTCGACGATGATGAGCCTCAGGTTGTCTGCGGGCGCAAAGATGGCCGAACGGGCGCCTACAATGATCTTCGCTTCGCCCCGTTCGATTTTGCGCCACTGATCGTAGCGCACCGCCGGGCCGATCCCGCTGTGCAGGACGGCGATCTGCCCTGCGGGGAAGCGGCTTTCCAGCCGGCCGATGAGCTGGGGCGTGAGGGCGATCTCCGGGACGAGATAGATGGCGCGCCCCCCCTGGCGGAGAGCTTCAGTGATGGCGTGGATGTAGACCTCCGTCTTTCCGCTTCCGGTGACTCCATGCAGCAGCAGCGGCGAAAAGGCACCCGAGGAGATGCCGTTCAGAATGGTCCCGAGGGCGGCTTGCTGCTCGGCATTGAGCGTCAAGGGGGTGTATGGCCGGCCGATTTCCCCGGGGCTTCCGGGGCTTCTCAGGGTTTCTTCCTCGCCGAGGCTTACGAGACCTTTTCTCTCCAGGGATCTCAGGGCAGGCAGGGGGTCGTGGACTTCCTCCATCTCGGCAACGCGGGCCCTGCCTCCTCTTGCCTCGAGGGCCATGAGGGTCAGCCTCTGACGATCCGTGAGCTTTACCGCCTTCGCCGGGGCTTCCAGAAGAGTTGCGATTTTTTGCGTCTTGCCCTTCACGGAGGGTTTCCTCATCCGCTCCTCCAGGGAGAGGATTCCCTGTTTCTCGAGTTTCCGGAGCTCGGCCAGGAGGGTCTTCTTTCCCAGCTCCTTCTCGAGGCTGCGCAGGGACATCCCCGATGAACGGCGCCCCAGTGAGTCGACGATTCCCCTCTGCAGGGGAGAGAGATCCAACGCATCGCCGCATTTTACGGCCCACAGCAGACTCTCGATGTCGATACCCCCGGGAAGGATCTCGCCCAGGGCCCTTCCGAGGGGCGTGAAGTAGTAGTCCGCGGCCCAGCGGTAGAAACGCAGATCCTCCTCGTGGAATAGGGGCTCCCGGTCCAGCACCCGGACGATCTCCCGCGTGTCCTGCCGGTCGGTGGAGCGCCGGATGCCGATGATCGTGCCTGTAAGCGAGCGTTTTCCGAACGGGACCAGGACGCGCTTGCCCAGGGCGGCCTCCGCGCGCGACTCGGCCGGGACGGAGTAGGTGAAGGTCCGGTTAGAGGGGATGGGTATGGCTACTTCGACAAACATAATTTTATGAGACGCTGTTGACCGGGGGCGCAGTTGACTGGCCAGAGAAGGTAAGAAGGTGAGAGGGTAAGAACGTTGGATGAGTCCGTGGCCAAACCCCCACCCTCTGCTTCTCCAACCTTCTCACCTTCACACCCTCTTACCCTCTGCCTGTAAGTTGCCTTGCATCTGGGCATTTGGCAGCAGACCGGTCTGCCTTACATAGCGGCAACTATACCGCGACCCCGAGGATTGGGCAAACGAATTCCATGGCTGGCAGGGTGGGGTTTGGGGAGTCCGGGGTGGGACGAAGACAAGACGGTGAACCGGGAGGGAATCTATTCCCCCCGCTGCTTCTCCATCTTTTCTTCCTTGGTCTTGCAGTCGATGCACTGCGTCGTGACGGGGCGGGCCTGGAGGCGTTTCTCCGAGATGGAGCCACCGCAGGAATCGCAGAGGCCGAAGGTGCCGTCGTCGATACGCTTGATGGCTTCCTGCATCTTGGCGATGAGCTTGCGCTCGCGGTCGCGGATCCGCAGCTCGAAGTTGCGGTCCGACTCCAGCGACGCCCGGTCGTTGGGGTCGGGGAAGTTCTCCTGCTCATCGGTCATCTCCGCGACGGTTCTCTCCGCGCCGTCCAGGAGCTCATTGATCCTGGTCAGAAGAAGTGTTCGGAAATAATCCTGTTTCTCGGGCTTCATCCTGCATTCCGTCCGAAAGATACGCTTGCTCGTTGAGAAGAGCCATCTTGTATATCGAGTAATCGGGTTTTTGTAAAGAAATATTTAGTCCTTTTTTCCCGCCTCGTCGGCTGAACGGTAGACCTGGAGGACCTTGTCGATGATGTTCGTCGTCGAGGCCCCTTCGATCATGGGCATGATGGCCACCCGTCCGCCCCATTTCCTGACGGTCTCGGCGCCCACGATGTCCTTTTCAGCCCAGTCCCCACCCTTGACGATGACATCGGGCCGGAGATACTCGATGAGCTCAAGGGGGGTCAACTCGTCGAAGACCGTCACGTAGTCCACGGAATCGAGCGCGGCCACGACCTCGGCCCGCTCGGCCTCGGGCACGATGGGGCGCATCGGCCCCTTGATGGAGCGCACGGAGCTGTCGCTGTTGAGGGCCAGGATCAGCGCATCGCCCATTTTCCTTGCCTCCCGAAGGTACCGGGTGTGGCCGGCATGGAGGATGTCGAAGCAGCCGTTGGTGAATACGACTTTCTTGCCTTCCCGCTTCAACCGCTCGACCGTGGCCTTGAGTTCGTTGCTCGGGGTTATCTTGCTCATGATGGCTCCTGGATCGCCCGGGCGAGGGTGAGGGCGCCCACGACTTCCGCGCCTGCCTTCAAAAGGGTTCTCGCGCACTCGCCCAGGGTGCTTCCCGTCGTGTAGACGTCGTCGACGAGGAGGATGTTTCGGCCCCGGATCCGCTCCGGGTCCGTTATGCTGAACGCCTTTCTTATGTTAGACCGTCGCTCTTCCTTTTTCAAGCCCGTCTGTGATCCCGTGTCGACGACGCGCCTGAGGGTGCGAAAGTCCATGGCCATGCCGTGGCTCCTGGAGAGTTCCCGCGCGAGGATGACCGCCTGGTTGAAGCCCCGTTGCCTCAGCCTCCGGGGATGCAGGGGAACGGGGAGGATCAGCGAATAGTCCTGGATGCGAAAGGTGGGGTAATCATGCTGTGCCATCAGTCGGCCCAGCCGCTCGCCGAGGGTGAGGTTGCCGCCGTATTTGAAGGCGTGGATGGCATCGAGAAGGACCGACTCGTAAACACCAAGCGATCGGGCGGTGCCGATGTGCCCCTTCTTCAGGAGACAATCGCCGCAGACGTGATCGGGGCTCTCTTTGACAGGGTAGGGGATTCCGCATACCGGGCAAAGGGGTGCGGTGATAAAACAAATCCCGGCATAGCAGTCGGGGCAGAAGGGATGTTCCCCGCGCTCCGACAGGATCCCGCCGCAGGACAGGCACAGAGTCGGGAAGAGCAGTTCCGTGAGGGCCGTGAGCACTGCCGTCACATCACATCCCCTTGGGGAGCGACTTGATCTCGACGGCATCTTCGGCCACTTCCATCTTCGGGGCATCGGACCACAGCCGCTCGATATCGTAGAACTCGCGCACCGGTTCATAGAAGACGTGGATGACGATGTCCGCGTAGTCCATGAGGACCCACCTGCCGCCCTTCGCCCCCTCGATGCTCAGGGGAAGGGTGCCCGCCTTTTTCATGGACCCTTCGATGGACGAGGCGATGCTCTGGACCTGCCGGTCCGACGTGCCGCTACAGATGATGGTGTAATCGGCAAAGGAAGTGACGTTCTTGATGTTCAGGATGACGATGTTTACCGCCTTTTTCTCCAGGGCCGCGTTGACGGCAAGGAGAATCTTCTTCCGCGTGGTCAATTCCTTTTTAACCAATAAGCCTCCTCTTCTTCTGTCTGTCAGTATGTTGGGGCCGGCGCCTTCGCGACGGATCGGCATTTCCCTAACCTTTCGTTTTTGTAGCAGTATCCATAAATCCTGTCAATTTGAAAATGCCCGTTGCCTCGCCGCCGTCGATGTGGTAGTTTCCATCAATTGATATGCCGATCCGGATGATCACGATGCAGGACATCCTGAAACACCTTCAGGTTCATATCCCCTTCGATCAGCTTCTCCAGAAACATCTCGATAAAATCCTCAGGGAGCGGATCAACCCGGAGATCGCCTTTACCTGCGCCATCCTCGACGGGCTCAAGGAACCGGACTATGCCTCAGCCGCAACGATCCTCCGCGAGGCGGGTCATTCCATTACCTTTCACGGGCCCTTCATGGACCTGAGGCCCGGGGCCATCGACGCGAAGATTCGCCGGGTGAGCCTCGAGCGGTTCCGGCAGCTCTTCGAGATCGCCACCAGCTTTCGCCCGCGGTCCATCGTCTTTCACCCCTCCTACGACGAGAAATATTACGTGTCCTCCGGGCGCAAGTGGCTGGAAAACAGCATCGATACCTGGTCGCAGCTCATTCCCCTGGCGGAGAAGCTCGACACCCGGATCGCCCTAGAAAACGTCTACGAGGCCGATCCCGGCTACCTCGGGCTTCTTCTCGATGCCCTGCCCCCTGAGCGCGTCGGCCTCTGCTTCGACACGGGGCACTTCAACGCCTTTGCCCAGTCCGGTCTCGAGGCCTGGCTCGACAGGCTCGGTCACCGGCTCATCGAGATCCACCTCCACGACAACAAGGGCGCCCTCGACGAGCACCTGCCCGTGGGGGAGGGGAGCTTCCCCTTCGTGAAGCTATTCTCCATCCTGCGAGAGAGGAAGCTTACCCCCATTCTGACCGTCGAGGCCCACTCGGAGCAGAATCTGGCAAAGACCCTGGCCAACATCAAGGCCCTCGGCATCCTCGAAGGGTTCGGCAGTCCCGCCGCGGCCCCTCCGCAAAAGACGATGCCTGCCCCGGGGAGGTCGTGACATGCTTCGCTATGTGGCCAGGCGCTTTCTCTTCATGATCCCCCTCTTTTTCGGGATCACGATTATCTGTTTTTCCGTCATGCACCTCGCTCCGGGCTCGCCGACGGATCTCCAGACGGAGATGAACCCCCGCGTGACGGCCGAGATGAAGGAGCGCCTGCGGGCCATGTACGACCTCGACAAGCCGCTGCACGTCCAGTACGGCAAGTGGCTCGGACGCCTCCTCGTGCTCGATATGGGCGTCTCCTTCTCGCCGGACGGCAGGCCCGTGTCGGCGAAGATCCTCGAGCGGCTTCCCATCACCGTTTTCCTGAACGTGCTCTCCATGGCCCTCATTTTTCTCATCGCCATTCCCATCGGGGTGCTCTCGGCAGTGAGGCAGGGGTCCACCTTCGACCGGGTCATGAGTGTGTTCGTCTTCCTGGGGTTTGCCATCCCGACCTTCTGGCTTGCGCTTCTGCTCATGATTCTCTTCGGCATCCACCTGGACTGGCTCCCCATCTCGGGCATCCGGTCCCTGAACTATGAATATCTGCCTCCTGCCGAGGCCTTCTGGGATTTCCTGAAGCACCTGATCCTGCCGGTTTCGATTGCGGCGTTCGGGGGGCTTGCGGGGCTTTCGCGCTACATGCGCTCCAACATGCTGGAGGTCATCCGGCAGGACTACATCACGACGGCCCGGGCCAAGGGGCTCCCGGAGCGGACGGTCATCTACAAGCACGCCCTGCGCAATGCCATGCTTCCGGTCATCACGCTCCTGGGCCTTTCGGTCCCGGGGCTCATCGGCGGAAGCGTCATCTTCGAGACCATATTCAGCATCCCCGGCATGGGGCAGCTCTTCTACATGGCCGTGATGGCGCGCGATTACCCCGTAGTGATGGGGATCCTGGTCATCGGCGCCGTGCTGACGCTCATCGGGAATTTGCTGGCCGATGTATTCTATGCGCTGGCCGACCCGCGGATTCGGATCTCCTGAGGCGGGGGGGTGTGAAAAAAATGGGGAAAAAGCGGAACGTACGATGAAGACGGATTTCTGGCACCGGTTCTCAAAAAATCGACTCGCCGTGGCGGGGAGCGTCATCGTCGTTTTCCTTTTCGTCGTGTCGCTCCTGGCACCCTGGCTTGCCCCCTTCGACCCGACGGCGATCGATCTCAAGAACATCCTGCAGCCGCCCTCGGCGAAGCACTGGTTCGGAACAGACCCGCTGGGTCGCGACGTGATGTCCCGGATGATTTGGGGGGCCCAGATCTCGCTCAAGGTGGGGTTTGTCTCCACGGGCATCGCCATCCTCATCGGGGCGATCCTCGGTTCCGTGGCGGGGTACTACGGGCGCGGGGTCGATGCCGTCATCATGCGCTTTGTCGACATCATGCTCTGCTTCCCCACGTTCTTCCTGATCCTTGCCGTCATCGCCTTCCTGGAGCCTTCGATCTGGAACATCATGATCATTATCGGGGCCACAGGCTGGATGGGGATCACGCGCCTGGTGCGCGCCGATTTCATCTCGCTCAAGGAGCGTGACTTCGTACAGGCGGCCCGCGTCATCGGGGCAAGCGATGCGCGGATCATTTTCATTCACGTCCTTCCCAACTGCATGGCCTCGGTGCTCGTGGCGGCAACCCTCGGGGTGGCCGGGGCGATCCTCACCGAGTCTGCCCTGAGCTTTCTCGGAATCGGCGTGCAGCCGCCCACCCCGAGCTGGGGGAACATCCTGACGGCGGGCAAGGACAACATCGACATCGCCTGGTGGCTTTCCCTGTACCCGGGGCTTGCCATCCTGGTGACGGTTCTGGGCTACAACATGTTAGGCGAAGGGATCCGGGACTCACTCGATCCGAGGCTCCGGAGCTGAAAGAGGCAACAATTTGATCATTCCCGTCATCCCGGCGTGTTCATCGCGAACTCACGAGGAGGATCGGGATGAAGAAACAGGAGGCATTCAACATGGAGAGTATTGACAAAAGAATGATCGATCTGAAGCTGAAAAAGGGCGATATGACGGAAAAGTATCTCGCGAAACACCTCTCGACGCTCCCCGACCTGGCAAATCAGGCCGAGGAAATCCCCGCGGACCTGAACCGGAAGCGGCCGGCGAAAAGCTAGGGCAGATGGACAGGATCATCGACTCGCATGCCCACCTGGAGATGTCGCCTTTCGACCGCGACCGCGACCAGGTCATCGGGAGGGCGAAGGCGGCCGGCGTGGAGATCATCGTCACGGTGGGGACTACCGTGGAGGACTGCCGGAAGGCCCTCGAGATCTCCCGCCGCTACCCCGGAGTCTATGCCGTCATCGGCATCCACCCCCACGAGGTAAAGGACATCGACGGCGGGACCTACGACTCGCTCAAGGAGATGGCGAAACACGAGAAAGTGGTCGCCTACGGCGAAATCGGCCTCGATTTCTTCCGGAACCTCTCGCCCCGGGCTACACAGATCCAGCGCTTTGGGGAGCAGCTGGAGCTGGCCTCGGAGTTGAATCTTCCCGTCGTGATCCACGACCGCGACGCCCACCGTGAAACGATGGATCTCCTCAAGAGCTGGAAGGGGGGCCGGAGGGGGATCATCCACTGCTTCTCCGGCGACTACCCGATGGCGAAACAATGTATCGGGATGGGCTTCTACATCTCCATCCCCGGGACGGTGACCTTCGAGAAGAGCGAGAAGCTGCGCTCCATCGTGAGGGAGCTGCCCCTGGAGACGCTCCTGGTGGAAACGGACTGTCCCTACCTGACCCCGAACCCGTTTCGCGGCAAGCGAAACGAGCCCGCCCACGTGGTCCACACGGCCCGGAAGATCGCCGAGATCAAGGGGAAATCCTTCGAGGAAGTGGCTGCCGTGACAACGAAGAACGCAAAGGCTCTATTCGGCATCCCTTAAGAATAGTGTCTGAGTGTCTAAGTGTCTGAGTGCTTGAGTGAAGAGCAGGACAGTTCTTTCTTCACTCAGACACTCAGGCACTTTTACACTTCTTCACTTCTTCGTAAGGTATCCCCGGATTCCGCGGATGCTGTTGATACAGAAATTTCGTTCGCGGGCCTGGATGTCTTTCGGCAGCGATTGCCAGCCGGTCATGTCCGGGTCGTTTGCGATGAGATCGGCCAGGACGGCTTCCTCGAAAGGATCGCTCCCTGCCTTGAAGTGATTCTCTGCCGTCTTTACCCAAACGTTGAGCTGGCGGCGCGACCTTTCGAAGATGGCCTTAGCGTCCTGCCTGCAGCCGTAATGCCCGAGGCAGACGAGTGACACATCGAGGGCAGCCGACTTCGCAATGGAATCCAGGAAGATCTCGTGCTGGAAAGGCGGCGGGGTTGCCGGCCGCACATGGAAACCCTCATCCAGGGGCACGTAAACACCCCCCACTTCGCCGGCGAATAGAATATCCCCCATCCTGTACGAGACATGGTGCGCTGCGTGGCCCGGTGTCTCGATGACCTCGACGAAGACATCTCCGATGCGGATACTGTCACGGAAGGAGATACACGACTCAGGCACCGGCGCCAACTCGCCATAGGCCTCGGCTACTTTCCCCAAGACCTTTTTCGATTCCTCCCACAGCTTTTGCGGGGCCACCATGTGCGGGATCCCCTTGGGGTGGCAGTTGACCCTCGCCCCGGGGAAGCGCTGCAGAAGCTGTCCCGTTCCGCCGGCGTGATCGAGGTGGATGTGGGTGAGAAGGATGTAGTCGATGGTGCGGATGCCCAGTTCATCCATCCGCTTGACGAGGTAAGGGATGGTGGAGGCAGGGCCTGGATCGACAAGGAGCGTCACCCCGTCAATCCTGTATACCCAGGCGCTGATGAACTTCCGGAAGCCCTCGAGGGGCCCGTTAAGGTCAATCAGGTAAAGGTTGTCACGAACTTGCCGGACGGCCACGAGTTTCCTTTCATGAAGAATTGCATTTTAGTATAGGCGGGCCTATGGAGGCTGTCAACGGGGCGATGGCGGAAACCCTCAAAGGCGTTGCGTTATCGTGCCTGGAAAATCCGCAGGCACACCGCTCCCAGCATACAGCCCAGCCCCATGGCCGCAAAGGCAACCCCCCATCCCACAATCCCGAGGCCTACGATGTCCAGGATGGCCCCGAATGCAAGCGGCGCCAAGAAGGCCATCCCGAAGCCCGAAAAGGAGTATACGGCCAGCGTGATTCCCCGCTGTCCCTCCGGGGTTTCGGCAACGAGCCCGGCCGTGAGGGCCCCGCTGTCGAAAAGGACCGTCATGCCATAAAGCAGCGCCAGCGCGACGACCAGGTAGAAATTAAGCCCGGCGGTAAAGCCGATGACACACCCAAGCAGTCCCGACCCGATCATGTAGACCGTCAGGGCCTTTCGACGCCCCCATGCCATGGCGCCCTCGTTGCCGAGGATGCTGGCGGGAACCCCGATGAGCAGGATCAGCGTGGCAACGTTCTGGGGGGAAAGCGGGGAGGCGAACCCTGGCTGGAGGCTCAGGCTGTATACCAGAAATGCCACGAGCCAGGAGCGGTATCCGAATAGCTCCCAGCAATGGGCACCGTAGCCCAGGATGTAGCCCAGGGCGGGCCGGTTTTCCAGGACGAGCTTCAGATCATTTCGCGAGAACCGAAGTCCGGCCCCGTGCCCCAAAGGCTTCCGCGGCGGGACGGTGGCGGCAAAGATGAGCAGGGCTCCCAGAGGCCCCAGTGCCAGGATTTCCGCCCCCCAGCGCCAGCCGATGATCGGTTCGAGAGAGCCTGCCAGATAGACGGAAAGAGCCGTGCCGATCCCGTAGGTTGCTGTGTAGAAGACGATGTAACGGCTCTGCTTCGGCCCCGCGACGTTGTCGCTCAATGCCTTGAGCCCCGGCATATAGGTTCCCGCAAGGCCCACGCCCGCCAGCAAGCGAAGGGCGGCTGCCGTCCAGATCCCCTCGGCAAGCCAGCCGAACAGCAGCAGGGAAAGGGATGCCAGGAAGGCGCAGGGCAGGTAGATCCGCCGGGCATCGACCCGGTCGGTCAGCCCCACGAGAATCGGTGAGGTGATGGCGTAGCCGGCGAAGAAAACGCCGTTGATCCATCCGGCCGCCGTGTTGGTGAGCCTCCATTCGGCCTGGAAGGAGGGCTGCAGGGCCGGGAAGTACATGGTTCCCGTCATGGACAGGATTTCAGCGAAGCAGATCAGGAAAACGAAACGGCCCGGGGACATCGCAGCTCCCAACAACGGTTTAGGCATCAAGTGAAAATCCTTAGCTGTGATCGTGCCCCATTTCAAGCCCTATTTGTCCGTAAGACCTTTTTCCTGCGCCCTTTTCTTGTGTTTTATTTGCTTGATTCGGCGTTTCGCCTGAAGTAAACTCAAATTACAACTGAATAGCCGACCCTGGGGTGCCGTACAGGCTGAGATGATACCCTTCGAACCTGACCTGGGTAATGCCAGCGTAGGGAGTGGCCGAAGCGATAGGAAAGTCATCAGGGGCACTACCTTCCGGGGTGTGCCTTTTTTGCATCATGGGGCGGGCCCAGAGCCACACACCCCATGGCAACAGGATATCAGATGGAATTCAAGCGTGTACTTACCATTGCGGGCTCCGATTCAGGCGGGGGAGCAGGGATTCAGGCCGACCTGAAGACGATCACCGTCCTGGGGGGCTTCGGCATGAGCGTCATCACGGCGCTCACGGCCCAGAACACCCTGGGCGTCCAGGGTGTCTACGAGATCCCCGTGGAATTTATCGAGAAGCAGTTCGATTCCGTGGCGACCGACATCGGCGTCGACGCGGCCAAGACGGGGATGCTCTCCTCGTCGGAGATCACCCGCTGCGTGGCGAAAAAGATCCGACAATACAAGATCCGAAAGCTCGTTGTCGACCCGGTCATGGTGGCCAAGGGTGGAAGCTCCCTTTTGCGCGATGAGGCCCGGGGGGCGCTGGTGAAAGAGCTGATACCGCTGGCCCTGGTCGTCACGCCCAACATCCCCGAGGCGGAGGTCCTCGCGGGGATGCGGATTGCCACAAGGGAGAGCATGAAGAAGGCCGCCGTCAAGATCCACAAACTCGGGGCCCGCAACGTCGTCGTCAAGGGCGGGCATCTCGACGGCGACGCCATGGATCTTCTGTTCGACGGCAAGAGCTTCCATGAATTCGCAACGAAGCGCATCGACACGAAACACACCCACGGCACGGGATGCACCTTTGCCTCGGCCATCGCCACAGGGCTTGCCCGGGGATACGGAGTGCTCGAGGCCGTCAAGCGGGCGAAGGATTACGTCACCGAGGCGATCCTTTACGGCATTGCCATCGGGGGCGGACAGGGGCCGGTGAACCACGTTGCGCCTCTGCTCCGTCAGTGCGAGCGCATCCGAAGCGCAGATCAGTTGAAGGGGGCCGGCGCAGGGATAAAGGAAGGGCGAGCCCCGGTCGGCAAGGCGCTGAAAAAGAAGCAGGGGATCTGAGCCATGTCACGCAATGTTGCAAGAACAGGAAAAGTGAAAGCAATGAAAGATAATCAGACACAATTGGAAATGGCGCGCAAGGGGATCATCTCCGAGGAGATGGCTTTCTGCGCGACGCAGGAAAGCGTTGAGCCCGAGACCATTCGGAAGGGTGTCGAGGACGGGACCATCGTCGTCGTCCGTAACAACAGGCACACCTCGATTGCGGCCATGGCCATTGGCAAGGGTC
The DNA here is from genome assembly GCA_964619035.1 of uncultured Syntrophaceae bacterium. GTDB lineage: Bacteria > Desulfobacterota > Syntrophia > Syntrophales > UBA2192 > UBA2192. The sequence continues at coordinate 19,852 of CAZUBX010000030.1, forward strand.
TCCGGACGAAGGTCAACGCCAACGTGGGTACCTCGAAGGACCGCGCCGATGTGGCCCACGAGCTGGAGAAGGTCCGAGTTTCCATCGCCGCGGGCACCGATACGATCATGGACCTCTCCACAGGGGGAGATCTCGGGGCGATCCGCCGGAGCATCATCGCGGCATCGACGGTTGCCATCGGTACCGTCCCCATCTACCAGGCCGCCGTTGCGGCCGTGAATGCCGGGAAGGCCATCGTGGAGATGTCGGCCGAGGATCTCTTCCGGGCCATCGAGGAAAACGGCCAGGACGGCGTCGACTTCCTGACCGTCCATTGCGGCGTGACAAGGGAAAGCGTAAGAAGGCTCGAGACCCAGGGGCGGGTGCTCGGCATCGTGAGCCGGGGGGGCTCCATCCTGGCCCACTGGATGGACTACAACGACAGGGAAAACCCTCTCTACGAGCAGTACGACAGGCTTTTGGAAATCGCGAAGGGCTACGACATGGTGCTGAGTCTGGGCGATGGCCTGCGACCCGGCTGCCTGGCCGATGCCACCGACCGGGGCCAGGTCCAGGAGCTCATCCTCCTTGGGGAGCTGACCGTTCGGGCAAGGGAGCGGGGCGTCCAGGTCATGATCGAGGGCCCGGGGCACGTGCCGCTCCGTGATATCCAGGCCAACATCCTCCTGGAAAAGAGCCTCTGCAACGGGGCGCCCTTCTACGTTCTGGGGCCTCTGCCCACGGACATCGCCCCGGGCTACGACCACATCACGGCAGCCATCGGCGGTGCCCTTGCCGGTTGGGCCGGTGCCGACTATCTCTGTTACGTGACCCCGTCGGAGCACCTGAGACTCCCCACGATCGACGATGTGCGGGAGGGTGTCATTGCCTCGAAGATCGCCGCCCACATCGCCGACATCGCCAAGGGTATCCCCGGGGCGATCGAGCGGGATCACCGCATGGCCCGGTGCCGAAAGGAACTCGACTGGGAAGGCCAGATCCTGGCCTCAATCGACCCCGACCGCTCGAGGGCCTGGCTGGAAAAGAGCAAAAGTGCCGAGGAGGAGGGCTGCACGATGTGCGGGGATCTGTGCGCCGTGAGGCTCGGGAAGAAGAGAATAGCCGGGAAGGGTTGATCCCGTTTATCGAAAACAAATCCCCCTCTTTCCCCCTTTTATAAAGGGGGATGGAAGGGGGATTTTCTTTTTTGGGGAGGCTTACGACGTGTCGGGAGGGCTGCTCGTCCTGAATCTTTATCCTGAAGCCTGCGGCCTGGAGCCTGCGGCTACTGCCGCTCGCGGCGGTGCCTCTCATCGAGCAACTCGTTGAGACTGTCCATCACAACCCGGGTGACGCCCTCGAACTGGGCCCGGTATTTGTGCTGGGATTCGCGCGAGAAGAGCTTGAAGGGCTCCGTGATGCGGAACTCCTTCAGCCTGCCGTCCAGGTCGAGGGGGTCGCCGATCCGGTAGGTGATGGCGCCCGTTTTCGCGAAGGGCGAATGGCCCGTGTAGACGGTGTCGGAGTTGTTGCAGCCCACGGGGATGATCTTCTTTCCCGAGTAGAGGGCGATCTGGGCGATCCCGATTCTCCCCTCACCCAGCCTGATCGACCGGGTTCCCTCGGGGAAGATGATCAGGCCAAGGCCCCACTCTGTGAGGGCCCTTGTGCTCAGCTCGGCCACTTTCTCCATCAGGGTCTGATGATATTCCCTGAGATGCTCGATGTAGCTTTCCTTGAAGAGGGTTGTCGTCTCGGCCTTGAGTTTCGCCAGCGAGGCGGCCTCGTCGAGCTTCCCGTCGATCCAGTCCTTGATGACGCGGTACTCTTCCCGCCCGATCTTCCGGCCGAAGCTCTGCTTGTAGTACTCCTCTACCAGGTACCCCATGGATGGCACGGGGATGACATTGCACGAATCGAGGAGCTTCCCCACGACCTTGCTGCGGTAGTACTTGCCCTTGGCCCAGACTGTCGTGAAGGGGTAGTGCGTCCGCCAGAGCTCGTACTGGAAGGGCCAGTAGTTGTAGCGGTCCGTGTGGTTCATGGCGAAGATGACCGTCTCGTCGCGGGGGATCTTCTCCACGTTCTCCAGGCGGATGTCCACGTTCTGGAAAAGATGGTAGTTCGGCGACAGAACGAACCGGGCCACGATTCTCTGTCCGAGAGGGTTCGATGAGAGGGAGATACTGTTGAGGTGCTCCAGGTCGATCATGACGAAATCCCCTTGTTCTGCGGAGGAATCGGAGCTTTTTTATCACAAGGACCGCTTTTCGCAAGGAATTATTCGGCGGACACCCTCCGCTTTACAGTCAGCCGGACCTGTGGTTAACTGCTGCCATTGTTTTGCCAGGGAGGTATAACCGGTGTCGCTGTGGAATGAAAAAAGAAGAATTCTCATCACCTGTGCCCGCGGGACCCCCGGCATCCTCGCCGGGGAGATCCAGGCGCAACGCTTCCCGATCCGCTCCACCCTGGAGACGGCCGTCGAGACGGAGGGAACCCTCGCAGATACCCTGCGCCTGAATCTCTCCCTGCGTACGGCCCAGCGCGTCCTCTATCTTTTCGACGCCTTTCCGGCCGTGCAGGCCGAGGATCTCTACCGGCGCCTCGTGGTGCTGCCCTGGGAAAAGGTCATTGCCGCCGACGGGTTCCTTTCCGTCACTTCGAGCGTGAACACAGCCGCCGTCAATGACACCCGGTTTGCAAACGTGAAAACGAAGGATGCCATCGTGGACCGCATCCGCGAAAAGCAGGGCCGCCGGCCCGACTCGGGCCCGGGGCGTCACGGGGCCGTCGTTTACCTGCACTGGGAGCAGGATCGTTGCGAGGTCTGGCTCGACACCTCGGGCGAGCCCCTCTCGCGCAGGGGATACCGGAAGATCCCTCTCGAGGCCCCCATGCAGGAAACGCTGGCCGCCGCCGTCATCCTGGCCACGGGCTGGGATGGAAAGAGCCCCCTGGTCAGCCCCATGTGCGGAAGCGGCACGCTTGCCATCGAAGGGGCCCTCATCGCCGCGAGACGGGCGCCGGGGATCCTCAGGCAGAATTTCGGGTTCATGCATCTGCTGGGGTTTGACCTGTCCGCTTTCGAGAAGCAGAGGGAAGAGTTTAAAAAGGCCGCCCGCCAGGAGGCCGCCGGGCGCATCGTCGCCACGGACATCCGGCCCGAGGCCGTCGAGGCAGCCAGACAGAACGCCAGGACGGCGGAAGTGGAGCATCTTATTGAGTTTCAGATCTGTGATTTCCGGGAGAGTACCGTGCCGGAGGGCGAAGGGATCGTGATTCTGAACCCCGAGTATGGCGAGCGGATGGGCGATGCCGGGAAGCTGGGAGACATCTATAAGGGAATCGGGGACTTTTTCAAGAACCGGTGCCTGGGCTACCGGGGCTACATCTTCACGGGGAACCTCGAGCTGGCCAAGCAGGTCGGACTGCGGACAAAGCGCAGGATCCCCTTTTACAACGGGCCCATCGAATGCCGACTCCTCGAATATGAGCTTTACCGGGGAAGCCGCAAGGGTGGCACTGAAGGGTAACATTTACTGGACTGGATTTTGCACGCCTCACAGGCAGGGTCAACGGATCCGCTGATGGGGCGTTTTTTTACAACAAGAGGTGCGGATTTTAAGGAGGGTACCATGAAAAAGACCATCATCCTGCTCATTGCCCTGATGTTTCTCGTGCCGGCGGCGCCCGCTTCGGCCCAGAACGTAAGCACGGGCATTTCCATCTCCAACGGCGAGCTGCGGAGTTTTTACCTTGCCATCGGCGACTACTACCGGGTGCCCGAACCCCGCGTTGTCTTTGTAAAAGAGCATTACCGCGTCCACGACGAGGAGCTTCCCGTGGTGTTCTTCCTGGCATCCAGGGCCCATGTGGATCCGTCATTCATTATTGACCTTCGCGTCCGCCAGCGAATGAGCTGGCTCGACATCACCCTTCACTACGGACTGACCCCCGAAATCTACTACGTGCCCGTCAAGCGCGTGGGGCCCCCCTACGGCAACGCCTACGGCCACTACAAGAAGCATGGGAAAGACTACAAGAAAGTCGTCCTGGCTGATACCGACGTGGTCAACCTCGTCAACCTTCGCTTCATGTCCGAGTATTACGGCGTGGCTGCCGAAGTCGTGATGGACCAGAGAGGAAAGGGAGAGAGATTTGTTGTCATCAACGATCATTATTACAAAGAAAAGGGAAAGCATCACGATCAAGACGACGATAAAGGGAAGGGGAAGGACAAGAAAGAGAAAAACAAAGGCCACGGAAAGGGCAAGGAAGATTAACTAACAGGGTATAGGGACCGGGGTATCGGGTGCAGGCGGAAAAAGAATCAAAAGGGGCGCTGTGTGAGCGGAGCCCCTTCTTTTTTGGTTTCAGGTAGAGGACTTTGTCAGGCCCAGGCAGAACACGGTCAGCACAGGCGGCCAAGGGCCGAACCCTTTTCCGGTCAGAAGCGATTTCAGCCGGTACAGAATGGCCGGGTATGTCCAGGGGAGCAGGTTCTTGTCCATCCTGCCGGCGCTCACCGTCGTAAAGATGCCCGGCGTTGCCGCCTGTGCGGAGAGGTTACGATCGATCCCTTCAGGGCTGTCGAATTTTTCCAAGAGGGCCTCGATCAGCCTCGCTCCTTGGGAAGGGCTGATGTCACGGGTGCCGTCCAGCGAAACGTCGAAGGTGACGATGAGCCTGCCGCCAGGCCTGATGATGCGGTGAAACTCCCCGATGATGTCTTCAAAACGGTCCGTGTGCTCCAGGACGGATATGCAGTAAACGGCGTCGCATGACCCGTCCTCGCAGGGGATGTTTCTGATATCCGCGCGGCTGAACTCCACCTGGTGTGCGGATCGGCTGTTGATCTTCTCGTAAATCTCCTTGAGCCGTGCATCGCTGTCGCAGCAGCGGACATCGACCGATTCGTATTTCTCCCGGATGTAATAGGGAAAGAAGGTCACTCCCGATCCCGCGTCCAGTATGGTCGCCCTCCGGTCTTGTCCGGAGTCCATGCCGAGCCTGCTGAACACGAAAGGGTACTCCCACTGCCTGCTCCACTGATGCAGCGGGTCCCTTCCCCATCGCTTCGCGTATCCTCTAAGGGCGTCCGCGTTAGAGGCAAGGAAGCGCTCTGAGAACACTCCCATGTCCCTGAACTCGGCGGATTCGAGGACGGCCCTATAATCGCGTTCCGACGGGAGGCAGTCCGGCAGCAGGTTTCTCATCCTTGCCATGCACCCTATTTTTTCCGCTCGACGGACCGCAGGGACTCATCCAGCTTCCTCAACTCCTCGCCGTAGGCGGCCCAGTTGCCCTGCTTCATGTATTCCTGGGCTCTCCGGTAGTGGCCGAGGGCCTCAAGGGCCAGTTCCCTGTCCGCCTTCTCACGTGCGGCCGGCGTCGTTGCCGCCGCTCCCGTGGGCCTTGCCCCCCGGTCGCGGATGAGCTCACCGCCGAAGATACGCTGCAGAGATTGCTCGAGGGTTTCTTCCATGGCGATCGTGTTGCCGAAGGCCACGATGACCCGCTTGAGCTCAGGCAGTTGCCCCTTCTCGGCCGAGAGGTAGAGGGGCTGGACGTAGAGGATCGACTTCTCGATGGGGATGGCCAGCAGGCTTCCCCGGATGGCCTGGGAGCCCCTCTGGTTCCAGAGCGAGAGCTGTTTGGAGATTTCTGCGTCCTGGTCGATCCGGGCATCGATCTGCCGGGGCCCGTAGACCAGCTTCTGCTTCGGGAACTGGTAGGAGATCAGCTTGCCATAGTTCGGCATGTCGCAGCGGACTGCCATCCACGCGGCCATGTTGTCCTTGCGGCTCGGCGTGAAGGGGACGAGCATGATGAACTCCTCCTTCTTCTCGCCGGGGAGCTTCATGATCGTGTAGTAGGGGTCCATGTCCTGCTCGCCTGCGCGCGTCGCCTTTCCCGGGATGGACCAGAGGTCCTCCTTGTTGTAGAAGACCTGGGCGTCCTGCATGTGGTAGGCCCGGAACATGTGGGCCTGCATGCCAAGCATCCCGCCGGGGTAGCGGATGTGCTTCTGCAGGGGTTCGGGCATCTCGCCCAGGGGCTTGAAGACTCCCGGGAATATCTTCGCATAGGTCTGGATGATGGGGTCCGTGGCGTCGCTCACATAGAGCTGCACCGTACCGTCATAGGCATCGACGATGGCCTTGATGGAGTTGCGTACGTAGTTGCCCACCCCTTTCATGGGCTCCGAGTAGGGGAATCGATCCGACATGGTGTAACCGTCGACGAACCACAAAAGCCGCCCCTCGGGGGAGATCACGAGATAGGGGTCACCCTCGAGGCGGGCGAAAGGGGCGATCTTGGCGACGCGCTCCCGGACCTGCCGATGGTACATGATACGGCTCTCGTCGGTGATCTCGTTGGCCAGAAGCATGGTCGCGGAGCCGAACCGTGCGGCAAAGAGCAGCTTCCGGAAAAAGGTCAGGGGCACGCCGCCCTTTCCTTCGTACTGGGAATAGACGTTCTTGTCGCCTACGGGGTAATCGAATTCGGGGGCCTTCGTGCGCACGAAGACATAGTCGTTCGAGGTCTCCCCGTAGTAGATCTCAGGCCGGGTGACCTTGAGATTTGCCGTCGACACCGGCGGGATGTCCTTGATGAAAAACTCGGGGAGCCCTTCGGGGGTGACGCGGTTGACGGGGCCGACGACGATGCCGTAGCCGTGGGTGTAGGTCAGGTGCTCGTTCACCCAGGTTTTGGACGGCAGCGAGGGATAGTGCATCTCGCGGGGTGAGATCATCACCTGGCGATACTCGCCGTTGACCATGTAGCGGTCGTTGTCCACATCGATGAACTTGTAGTAGGTTCGGATCTCCTGGAGCTGCCCGTAGGTCTGCAGCAGCGGCGCGTCGTTCCAGAGGCGCACGTTCTTGATCGTGAGGTCGTTGCGCCGCAGATCCTCGCGGGTCAGGTTCTCCTCGGCGGGGAAGTCCCGCTCCTCGATGTTGTCGAGCTGGTAGGCCATGCGGGTGTACTTGATGTTCCACTCGACATAAGGCCGCTCGAGGACGATCTCGTTGGGGATGACCTGGAATTTCTGGACGATAGACGGGTAGATCCCTCTCCCGAGGATGAGGAGGACTGCATAGGCCCCGATGGCCACGACGGGGATCAACACTTTTCCGATGAAGGCATATGCGACGATCGCCGCCCCGCAGAGGAAGGATACGATCATGAGGGCCTTGAGGACCCAGATCTGGGTCGTCACGTCCGTGTAGCCGGGGCCGAAGACGACGCCTCGCTTGGTGAAGAGGATCTCGTTGAGCGAGAGCCACGACCCGAAAACACCCCAGAAGAAAAAGAGCGATGCCAGGATCAGCAGGTGCCGCTTTGCCGCCGGGGCGAGGCTGAAGAACTGCGGCGGCCGGATGATCACGGCCTTTCGGATGACGTAGACGACGGCTGTCGCGACGAGGGTGAAGAGGTTCAGGCTCAGGAACCAGCCGAAGATGTGGTTGAGAAGGGGCAGCTGGAAGACGTAAAAACCGATGTCTTTCCCGAAGAGGGGATCGTTTGCTCCGAAGGGAACGCCGTTGAAGTACAGCAGCAGGTTCTCCCACTGGGCGGCCCCCGCCAGCGCGGCAAACAATCCGAGGAGGAGAGAGACCACCAGGATCAAAAGCTGAAAAGGCAATTTCCCCAGGGCTTGGGGGTTGAGGTCGATGGTGTCGCTTCCCTCGTGAACCTGGAACTGCGGGGCCAGGCGGTTTGCAATCAAGAGGTTCAGGAAGAAGAAGAGAAAGTACGGGATGCCGAAGAAAGCGGCCGCCTTCATTTGCGCGAACAGGCTGACGGTGAAGACACTCTCGTAGCCCACCTCCTGGAACCAGAGCCAGTCCGAGAAAAGGCCGGTTGTTCGCCAGAAGCCGAAAAAAAGGACGGCCAGGACGATGATCACCAGCAGGCCTTTGGGATTTTTAACCGTCGGAGGACGGAATGTGTGGATGTCAGCCATGCGATTGCAACCCCTTTTCGTGCACTTTCCGGCCCTTGCGGGCAGGTACGGAGCACTATAGGGGATCGTTTCCGAGCTGTCAAGGCGCGTGCCGTCGCGGTGCCCTTGACGGGGAGTGTATAATGCAGGTAATCAACTACCCTAAGGGGGGGACAGCCGCAATATGGAGACCTACAGGATCGGCGATCATGTTATCGCCGCCGACACGGAAGAGGATGCCCGGCTCTTCTACCAGCATGAAGTGGGAAAGGATCCGCCGCCTGTTATCGAGAAGCTGAGCGTATCCCTCGAGGTGCCGGCAGGCGATGGAAAGATGGCCACGATCCGGGACATCATGAACAAAGTGATGGACGAGCGCAATGCCTGGTTGAGATTGGGCGTGCCCTGTGATCTGCATTACCCGTTCATCATTGCCAAGCTGTGAGTGGACAAAGGGGTGAGGGTCGCGGGGATTTCTGAAAAATTTGTCATTCCGGACTCGATCCGGAATGCAGTTTTTGCATGGATTCCCGCTTCCGCGGGAATGACACATTGAGGTGATCTGTTGAATCGCTACCGACTTTTCCTCTTCCTGTTCATCCTTCTGATTCTTGCCGGTTGTGCGCGCAAGGAGGTGCCGTCCGAGCAAATTCGGCCCGCGGGCAAAGGGCCCATGCCGGCGAAGATGGGTTTTACCATCCAAGCGGGCGCTTTCTCCAAGGCAGAAAATGCGGCAAAGCTGACCGGCAAGCTGAATCGCGAGGGCCTTTCCGCCTACTACTTCGTCTACAAAACGGGGCTCTACAAGGTGCGCTTCGGCAACTTCAGATCGGCCGAGGACGCGGCGGCGCGGGCCCGGCGCCTCGTGGACAAGGGCATCATCGAGGAGTACTGGATCGCCAACCCCCGCGACTATGCCATCGCCCTGAAAGAAGAAAAGGGCGAGCAGTATGTGCGGGACGAGATCATGAGAACAGCAAGAAGCTTCATCGGCGTCCCCTATCTGTGGGGTGGCGACTCCGCGGACGAGGGCTTCGATTGCAGCGGCTTCACCATGGCCATCTACCAGTACAACGGCCTCATGCTGCCCCACTCGTCGCGGGAGCAGTCCGAGATGGGCGTCCACGTCAGCAAGGGCAACCTCGAAAAGGGCGACCTGGTTTTTTTTAACACGAACAATTCAGGCAAGGTTTCCCACGTGGGGGTCTACATCGGCAACGGGCGCTTCATCCACGCGCCTGGCAGGGGGAAGAAGATCGGCATTGAATCGCTCGACAGCAAATACTACAGCAAGCATTACGCGGGCGGGCGTTCTCTGCTGTGAAAGACTCACGCGGCGGTGTGGCGATCGATGATTTCACCGAAAGCGGCCAGGGCCTCATCCACAGTGCCCGTGTTCAGAATGTATTCGTCAGCCAGCGCGATGGGGGTGGCCAGACCGTAGTCGATCTCCCGCTGGTCCCGCCCGTCGAAGGCCGCCGCAGAGTCGTCCGGTCGGCCCCGGGACAGAACACGAGCTTTTCGTATCGATCGCGGGGCAAGAAAGGCGACGACCACGGGCTCGGCCTGCACCACGATGAGGTCGATCTCCTGCTTCGAGCGGATCCCTTCCATGAAGACGACAGCTGAACCCGAGGCAACGGCCGTCGACAGGGCCAGCCGCGTCACCCCCAACCCGTCACTGCCCCTGAGTTCCGTAGAAAGTGCGGCCATGCTTTCGGCATCGGGCGAAACCCCGCGGCGCGATGCCTCCGCACGAACAATATCGCCGGTGGCAAAATAGGGGTATCCCTGCAAGCGGGCAAACTGCCGGGCGATGTCCTTTCCCGCAGCGGGCATGCCAATGATAATGAAGCACTTCATGCGCGGTCCCCTCCTTCTTCCCGTTACCCTTGACCCTATACCCGATACCCTGTCCCCTGCGCAAGGGTTGACCGGGGTGCCGCTTTCGTCTATATAAAACCACCGGGCGTCACGGATCCCCCTGTCCACAACCGCGGGGACCACCGCGCATCCGATACCGAAACAGCTTTGAGGGAGTTAAACATGCAAGGAAAAAGAGTTCGAGAAAGCAGCATCCTGACGGCCCAGGTCATGAACCCGCAGGACGCCAACCCCGCCGGGAACGTACACGGCGGCGTCATCATGAAGCTCATCGACACTGCCGCCGGCGCGGCTGCCGTGAAGCATTCCCGGGCAAACTGCGTGACGGCCTCCATCGACCGACTCGATTTCCATCACCCCGTATTTATCGGCGACCTGGTCACCCTGAGGGCGGGCATTACCTACACGGGCAAAAGCTCTATGGAGGTCGGCGTGCGGGTCGAGGCGGAGAATCTGCTCACCGGCAAGAGCCGCCACACCGTTTCGGCCTACATGACCTTTGTGGCCCTGGACACGAACGGCCGACCGATTGCCATTCCGCCCCTCCTCCTGGAGACGCCCGAGGAGCAGCGGCGCAATCGCGAGGCACAGGCACGCCGGGAAGCGAGACTCCGGGAGAAGACAAAGGAGAAGGCGTGCCAGCTTGATGCCGAGAACTGCGATTAAACATCACCAGCGCTTCCCCCTTTTATAAGGGGGATAGAGGGGGATTTTTCTTCGACGTCCGATTTGAACGCGTATCAGCGAGGCAAAATGAAAAAGCTCAATCCGGAGTACGTGAAGGCCGTCACGGCCATGGCAAACGACAGCCCCTACTTCAGGCACCTCGGCATGGTAATCACCGAACTCGGTGTCGGTGAGGCCCTTGTCGAAATCGGAGCCCGGGAGGCACACAGGCAGATGTTTGGTCACGTTCACGGCGGTGTGATCGCATCGCTTGTCGACACGGCCATCTTCTGGTGCTTCTTCGGGGAGCTCGACGAGTCGGCGGGGATCACCACGGTGGATCTCAAGGTCAACTACCTGGCGCCGGTCGCCGATGGGCAGCTTATCGCCCGGGGCAAGAGAATCCGCCTGGGCCGCACCCTGGGGCTCGGCGAGACGGAAGTCTTCAACGGCAAGGGAAAGCTCGTCGCCCACGGCACCTCGTCGGTTATTGTCCTGCCCGGCTTCGGCATCCCGGGCAGCCCGAAACTCCCGCCGAAGTTCCTTTGATTTCCCTCTCCCTGCGGTGATAGCAACCTTTTAGGCTCTCTCGCCCTTGAGGGGAGAGCGGTGTCGTGAGCTTGTCGAACGGGGTCGGGGTGAGGGTGAATGGCCCCATTTCCTTTCTTTGACTATCGACGAAAGACCATGTAGAATCTCTCCAAGTAAGTTTGGATTAAGACATAGCGAAGTGCAAAGATTGGCCACAATGCTCCTTAAAGTGTTGTGGTGGCCTTTTCCCTTCTGTCATTGTTGAAATCCGACTTAGAAATTTTTAAAGGAGGGTGAACGTGATGGAAGGTAAAGTAAAATGGTTTAATGAGCAAAAGGGATTTGGGTTTATCGAAAAGGACGAAGGTGGCGATGTATTTGTGCACCACAGTGCCATTCAAAGCGATGGCTTCAAGACGCTTCAGGAAGGTCAGCGTGTCAGCTTCGATGTTCAGCAGGGTCCCAAGGGTCCCTCGGCTGCAAACGTGAAACCTTTATAAGTTCACGTGTGATAAGGGAGAGGCGCTCGAATATTATTCGCGTACCGTTGTGCCGCAATAATTTCAACAAAAAGGCAGGCCGTGATCGGCTCTGCCTTTTTTTCAATTAACTCCCGATAAGCCTTAAAACTTGTAAATCAAATGCAAGACCTGCCCTGATCTCCTCCCCCTGGCCTTGGTTTTTCGGGCAACCCCAGACTCCCGCCGAAATTTCTACAGCGCCCCTCCTCATCAGGCGCATTCGACCATCGCATGTGCCCCATCCTGCGAAAGCATTATTCATTGCGTAAGTGTCCGTATTCATTGCCGACCCGGTACTTGCCCCTCACGAAAAAGGTTTTCACGCCCGAAGCCTTTTTTGCGTTCTGCACGGCACAAAAAATGCACAGTTTTTCGCGGCGCCGCGGTCAGTCCGTACGGGGCGCAAGGAGAAATAACATGTATGAGGAGAAGATCATGAGACCTTGTCACGTCGCGAAGCTGCTGTCCGTAATTTTTTCCGTGCTTCTTCTGCTTGCCTTGGTTCCCGTCCACGCGGAGGCAACGCAGCCGGGCTGCAAGCAGGTCTGCGCGAAGACGGATCTGAAATGCGTCCAGACCGAAAAGAAGTGCGTACGGACGAAGCAGGAATGCGCGCAGACCGGGAAGAAATGCGTCGCCACGAAAACCCATTGCCTCCAGCGCAACGCGAAGACGGGCCAGTGCACCTCCAGCCAGGAAGTCTGCACGCAGTACGAGGAATACTGTGCCCAGTACCGGCAGGCCTGCGCCCAGTACGAGGACGTCTGTACAAAGAAGCAGGAGGTCTGTGCCCAGTACCAGGAGGTCTGCCCGTCGACGAGCACGGCCTCGGGTTCCGCCAACAAGCCCAAGGGAAAGATGCCGTGCAACGAGTGCGTCGTCCAGCGCAGCCGGTGCACGACGGGCTGCGGCAACATCGACAACCTCATCAAGCAGTCGGACTGCATCAATCGATGCAACGGGGCCTACTCCTGCATCATGGGATATGACTGCCAGTGAGCATACATCGACAATCCATGAACGCGAAGGAGTGACTCGAATGGTTCGCCGTTATTTTTGCTGTCTGATGATCGTCGCAATTCTGATCGCCTGGACTGCCGTCTGCTTCGCCCAAGCCGTACCAGCGAATAGACAAGGTCGCGTCTTGTATTGCAACCTTTCCTGATCGGTCCGGCAAAACAGAAACATAAAGACACAAAACCCTGCTCTCCCTTGAGATGCGGGGTTTCTTTTTTTCATGGCATGCCCCAAAGCAATAAATTCCGTGGATGCAGGCTGATTTTCATATTATGATACCGGCGCCGGGTGAGAAAGACCGATGTTTTGGGGCATCCGGGGAAGGAGGATTTAGCCATGAAGAAGATCGCTGTCCCGGTTGTTTTAATGATGCTGTTAATGGCACCCTGCGCTTTTGCGGCGCCCCCGGCGGGGCAGGCCCTGGCGGAAAAGGCAAAGGCCGAGGGGAAGGTGGCGTTTTATGCCAACATGACATCGGTAGAACCCGTCATGGAGGCCTTCGAGAAAAAATACGGCATCAAGGCGGAATACACGCGGCTCTCGACGAGCAAGTTCATCGCGACCATCCTGACGGAGCACGCAGCGGGCAAGCTCACGGCCGATGTTCTGCAGGCGCCCATCCCCGTGCTGGAGTTGCTCATGAAGAAGGGTGTGCTGGCCTCATACGTATCCCCCGCCTCGGCCGGGTACCCGAAGTGGGCCAACAAGGACGGCAAGATCCAGAGCTTCGGCATCGAATATGTCGCCCTGATCTACAACAAGGACCTCGTCAAGCCCGTCGATCTGCCCAAGACCTACCAGGAACTGACGGACCCGAAATGGAAGGGCAAGATCGTCATGGCCGATCCCGCCTCCCACCCCACGACCATCTCATGGCTCGTCGGGCTCAAGGAGAACGTGATCAAGTCCGACGCAGAGTGGAGGTCGTTCCTCAAGGGCCTGGCCGCCAACAGCCCCATGTTTGTGGCCTCCTTCGGCCCCACGCCGGCCCCGATCGAGACCGGGGAAAAGCTGATCGGCATCTCCATGCCGAAGTACATTGTCACCAAGGCCCCCGCGCCGCTTGATTGGGCAAGGGTTTCGCAGCCCATGATGGGGACTCCCCGCGGGATCGGCATTGCGGCCAAGGCGCCCCATCCCAACGCTGCGAGGTTGTTCGTGGACTACTGGCTCTCGAAGGAAGCCATGAAAATCATGGCCGACCAGGTGGGTGAATATGTCCTTGCCCCGGGCGTCTATCCCCCGATCGCAGGGATCGACAAGGCCAAGGTCATCCCGATCCGGGAGCTCTCCGATGAGGAGATCAAGAAGTGGGGCGCCGAATTCAAGAAGATCTTCGCGAAGCAGTAGCAGCTTTGCTGCAGTAATTGGTTGATTGGGTGATGGGTTGATTAGGAAAGAGCAGAAATAACAGTAGAAAGAAAATCCCCCTCTATCCCCCTTTTCCAAAGGGTGACGCAGGGAAGAATGACGAAAGCGCGCTCATGGAAATCCGCGTCAGCAATGTCAGCAAGAACTACTATTCGGAAGGCAAGAAGATCGAGGCGCTGGCCGACGTCGATCTCACCATCCCGTCCAACCGGATCTTCACCCTCCTGGGGCCGAGCGGCTGCGGCAAGACCACGCTGCTGCGCTGCATCGTTGGCCTGGAGACGCCGGACACGGGGGAGATCGCCATCGGAGACGAGGTCGTCTTCTCGGCCGAGCGGGGCATCTTCGTCCCGCCGGACAAGCGGGGGCTGGGTATGGTGTTCCAGACCTACGCCATCTGGCCCCACATGAACGTCTCCGACAACGTGGCCTATCCCCTCCAGGCCCGCAACGATCCCAAAGAGGAGATTATCCGCAAGGTCGCAAATGCGCTCCATTTCGTGCAACTCGACGGCTTCGAGAAGCGACCGGCCACGAAGCTTTCCGGCGGTCAGCAGCAGCGCGTCGCCCTGGCCCGGGCCCTGGTGGCCGAGCCGAAGGTGATTCTCTTCGACGAACCCCTGAGCAACCTTGACGCCAAGCTACGGGAGGAGACGCGGAAGGAACTGCGGCGTTTTCTCTCGGAGCTCAAGATCACCGCCGTCTATGTGACCCACGATCAGATCGAGGCCCTGGCGCTCTCCGATACCATCGCGATCATGAGAAACGGCCGGATCGTCGAGATGGGGACGCCGCGGGAGATCTATTTCGATTCCGACCGGCAGTTCGTGGCGGATTTCATCGGGCATGCGAACTTCATCGCAGGCAAGGTCGCAGTGGGCGAGGAATCCGGAACGAGGATCGATTCCGCCATCGGCCCCATCGCCTGCGCAAAGAAGATCGGTGCGGCGCCGGGAACGGCGGTCACCGTGTGCATCCGTCCCGAATTTATCCGTGTGTTGAAAGCGAGCCACAAAGACGGGGAAAACATCTTTCGGGGGAAGGTCGAATCCCTGGTTTTCGTCGGCGACGCCTACGAGGGGGAGATCCGCGTCGGCGATACCCTTCTGATCTTCCGGATCGAGCCGACGACCGCCGTCCGGGAGGGCGAGGAGATCGCCCTGCAATTCGACCCGCTTCACTGCTCGATCCTCATGAACTGAAATAGTCTTTTGTCATTCCTGGCTTGACCAGGAATCCAGTTTCTGATGGATTCCCGCTTCCGCGGGAATGACA
>CAZUBX010000031.1:0-34534 GCA_964619035.1 uncultured Syntrophaceae bacterium
CCCCGCGATGCACCTGGACACGGGGTTCACCTTGGCCGACCGCGACTGCGGGCTGGTCGCGCCGGACTTCATGAACCAGACGCGCACCTTCTCGTACCGCCCGAGCAGCCACCCCAGCGGCGTCGAGCTGCACGCGGATAACAAGCCCTTCGTCGACGTCGTGGCCGAGGCGCTGGGATTGAAGAAGATGCGCGTGGTCGAAGCCGGCGGAACCGACTACCAGCGCGAACGGACGCAATGGGACAGCGGCGCCAACCTGGTCTGCGCATCTCCCGGCGTGGTCTTTGCCTACGACCGCAACACCTACACCAACACGCTGCTGCGCAAGGCCGGCATCGAGGTGATCACGATCGTCGGCGCGGAACTCGGCCGCGGTCGCGGGGGCGGTCATTGCATGACCTGTCCAATCATCCGGGACGCGGTGGATTTTTAAGGCAGGCGGGGCCTGCGGGACGCGCCCCCGGTCATCCGTGAACAGGAGTCGACGCATGAAGTGTACGCACGGCGACGACCGGCGCTAAGCCAAGAGCACACGGGAACCGTGCCCACCCGCGCAGAGCGGGCGACCCCGGGATGGATATTGATAAGCAGTAACCGGTTCAAACCCAGGCGCCAACACGCATGAAAAGACCCGACTCACCGCAGCCGCTCACGCTGGCCGAGGCGATCATCCCGGTCGTCTGCCTCGTCTTGCTGGTCGGGTTGTCGTACTTCCTGTTCGGCGACGCCGGCGCGGTCGGGCCGAACCAGGTCGCGCTCGTCGTAGCGACGATGATCGCGGTGTTCATCGGCTGGCGCCGCGGCCACTCGCCCGCAAGCCTAGGCAAGGCCGCGTCGGACAGCGTCGCCACGGGCATCGGCGCGATCTTCATCCTGTTCGCCGTTGGCGGGCTGATCGGCACCTGGGCGCTCAGCGGCACGCTGGTGGCAATGGTCTACTACGGGCTGCAATTGCTCAGCCCGAACTACTTCTTCGTCACCGCCTGCGCGATCTGCGGCATCGTCTCGGCCAGCATCGGAAGTTCCTGGACTGTCGTCGGAACGATCGGCGTCGGCTTCATGGGCATTGCCCTCAGCATGGAGCTCAACCCGGCCATCGCCGCCGGTGCGGTGATCTCGGGCGCCTATTTCGGCGACAAGTCTTCGCCGCTATCCGACTCGGCCAATCTTGCAGCAGCAGCAGCCGGCGTCGATCTCTACCAGCATGTCCGCGAAACGCTGCTGACCTCGGCGGTGGCGCTGGCGATCTCTCTCGCGGTGTTCTTCGCACTGGGTCAACCCGGCGACTTCGACGCGACGGACAAGATGGCGGCAATACAGCGCGCGTTCCAGATCTCGCCGGTCCTGTTCTTGCCGCTCGTGGTAGTCATCGTGCTCGCCTTGTTCAAGTTCCCGCCTTTCGCGGCGATCTTCCTGGGCGCCATCGCGGGGGGCGTGCTCGCCGTGTTCGTGGCGCCCGGGCGCGTGATCGCCTTTGCCGACGCGGGCGAGCTGCCGGCGTGGCTCGCGCTGCTCAAGGGGGTTTGGCTCGCCCTGGCGAGCGGGTACAAGTCGACAACGGGCTTCGCGCCGATGGACATGCTGGCGACCCGAGGCGGCATGGACAGCATGCTGAACACGATCTGGCTCATCGTCACCGCGCTCGCCTTCGGCGGCGTGGTCGAGAAGGCGGGCGTGATCGACCGGCTGATCACTCCGATTATCGAGAAGGCGAAGTCCGATGGCGCCCTGGTCGCCTCGCTCGCGTCCTCGATCATCGCGGCCAACGTCATCACCGCCGACCAGTACATCGCGATCGTGCTGCCGGGACGGATGTTCAAGACTGCATTCGAGAAGCGCGGGCTCGCGCCCGTGGTGCTCTCTCGCACTGTAGGCGACACCGCGACGCCCACCTCGGCATTGATCCCGTGGAACAGCTGCGGCGCCTATATGGCCGCCACCCTGGGCGTGGCCACCTGGAGCTACGCGCCTTACGCCGTATTCAGCATCGTCAGCCCGTCGCTGACGGTCGCCGTCGCGTATGCCGGGTTCCGGATGCTGCGCCTTCCGCCGTCGGCGGCGCCGGCGCCAACAGAGGCAACCAAGTCACCGGCATCCTGCCGTGATTGAGACTTCAGATCGGCCGTCCGCGAGGCCCCATACGGGTGACGCCCCTGACCACCTTTTATTCTTCTATTTCTTCATCACGGAGTTGTGGTAAAATTTGCGAGGTTAATGCGAATCTTTGCCGTCTTTGCGAAATACCGAGGAGGTTTCGGCTGTGGAAATGGGAAATCCAATGGTCCGGATAAAATCGGGGAAAATTCTCATCTACCGGCTTTACGATGTGGCGCATGAAATCAATTTACCGGGCGTGGAGGAGAGACTTCGCGAGGAGGCGAGAAGACTGAAGATCGAGCGAAAGCCCCGCAGCAAGGCTCTTGAATTTTCCAACCCGCCTGTCGTGTTCCAACTCAAGAGCATCGAGTGGGAGTCAGGGGGGCGCAGGTTTCCCGTGAACATCCACGGCAAGGCGTATGACTTCGGCGTTCTCAGCATCATCCTCGAAATTCCTTTGCAAAATATCACCCTGTCCGAATTTGAGGAAACCGCCGCCATCGTCTCGGAGTCGGAGACCCTGCAAGAAGAGTCACGCACCCATCTCAACCAGACGATTTCGGCCCTGGGCAGCGCCATTGTGGGATTCAATCTGAGCCGTTTCGTGGAGGACTATACCGTCTTTTTCGTTGAGGCCCTGGAGCCGGCCCTGGGCGCGGATGATTTTCTCCGGCAATACGATGTATCCCGTCTCATGTACGGGGAGCAAAAGATTCTCAGCGGCCGCATGAAGGAGGAACTCCTGCAGCACCGATTCTCCTACTTTGAGGATGACCTGGTCATCTTGAATTGGGACAATGCGCTGATGATCGAGCCTTCCGGAAGCATGGAGATCGCCGACATCCTGGAGTTTGCCATTGCCCAGCTTCTGGAGCTCCGGTATTACGATGACGTGGTCGACAGGGAGTTGATTACCATCCACAGGGATATTTCGGAAAAGGGTGCCCCGTCGCTCTGGAAAATCAAGAAATACGAGAGGCTGGCCGCCACGGTGATGAAGACGATTACCGAGCTGATGGGCATCACCGAAAAGATCGACTCGGCCCTGAAGGTAACGGAGGACGCATACTACGCAAAGATCTATCTGGCCGCCCTGAGGCTGTTCCGTGTCAAGGATTGGGAGGACAGCATCGAGAAAAAGCTCGACATCGCTTCGAACACCTATGACATGCTCTGCCAGAGCATCGCGAATAAGCGCTCGGAAATGCTGTCAGTGGTGATCGTGATCCTGATCGCCCTGGAGCTCGTCATCTTCATCAAGTGATTTATTCCGGAATACTCAAGAAGAAATATTCATTGCAGTGATTTGTCTGGAGATCGGTTACTGCCGTCTTCTTCTGATCAAGTCTATGCGGGCTGCTGCCCAACATACGCTATGGGGTCTTGCATCTCAGCATTTCGCACCACCCGTAAACGCCCCCCTCCCCACCTCACTTGAGGTCGAACGCCACTTGCACGTCACTTGGGGGCGTGTCTTGTATTTCAACATTTTCATCCTCGTCTGGAAACCCAAAATGCAAAAAACCCCGCTCTCTTCCGAGATACGGGGTCCGGAAAATCATGCGCTCCCCCTCTTGAGGGTTGGGAGGTTATGTTCGGTTATGCCTGTTTCATGTCATCGGCTGCATATGCAGGCGTATAATCTATCTACTTCAAGAGAATTCTTGTTGCTTCGAATCCACACGGATTGCCCGAAGAGCACGCTTTATGCAAAATGCTTATTGATTTCCACGCGCATTGGCGATAAAAGCTCTTTTCCATATCAAGATAGGGTCTCAACCTATGGATCTGCTGAAAAAGATAGTCCGTTATCTGTTGATCGGGGTCATGCTTCTCGGTGGGGCGCTCTTCGTCTACGTCGCCTCGGCGTTTGTCTATGACGACGTCTCGGAGCTGAAGAAGAAAAACCCCACCAAGACCGCCTTCATGACCCACCGGGAGATCCAGTGGGAGTTCAAGGGGCTCAAGAACAAGAAGATCTATCAGGTCTGGGTGCCCCTCTCGAAGATCTCCCCTTACGCCGCAAAGGCCGTCCTCATCGCCGAGGACGACAAGTTCTATGCTCACGAGGGTTTCGATTTCGAAGCCATGCAGAAGGCCGTCGAGAAGGACATCAAGCTGGGCAAGTTCAAGTATGGCGGCAGCACGATCAGCCAGCAGCTCGCCAAGAATCTCTTCCTCTCCCCGTCGAAGAACCCGATGCGCAAGGCCAAGGAAGTGATCCTCACCTGGCGGCTCGAGAACAACCTCTCCAAGCGGCGCATCCTGGAGATCTACCTGAACGTAGCCGAGTGGGGCGACGGGATCTTCGGCATCGAGGCCGCCTCGCGGCACTACTTCGGCAAGTCCGCCGCAGAGCTGACCCCGATGGAGGCGGCCCGGCTTGCCGTCGTCCTTCCCAACCCGCTCAAGCTCAATCCCACGGGGACATCGAAGTACGTGGAGAAGCGGGCCGAGATCGTCTACGGGATCATGGTGAGGCGGGGCATTGTCATCGAGGAATACGAGGATATCATGAAGGCGCCCCCCGACGGGCCGCCAGACACAGGGGCCCCCAGGCCGCCCGGAATGACCTCCGGAACTGTGGATGTCGCCGAGAAGAAGGAAAGTGTGCCGGACGGCCAGCAGGCCGCGGCCGCGCCGGTGGCAAAGGAAGCCGCAGCCCCGCAGGCCGCGGAAAAGGCAGGGGAGAAGGCCGAAGCACTTCTCCCCGCGTCGAAGGAAGGCAGGTAGACAAGGCTGTATATTACGGAGCGGTCAGCCGGGGCAGATCGTTCACAGGAACGTCATTTCGCCTTGGCGTAGTCGAGCATGCCCTGGAAGTCGACGAAAACGGCCGGCTCGTTGCCGACCACCCAGGCATCGTGTCCCACCGGAAGAAGCGTCACGTCGCCGGCCCTGCTGTCGAACTCGGTCCCGTCGTCCATGACGATGTGCAGGGTCCCGGACAGTTGATACTGGAAATGCGGGGCTTCGCAGCTCTTGGTTTTCGCCAGGGGTTTCACCGAGGTGGACCACTTCCATCCCGGCTCGAATGTCGCCCGGCCGATCATTGCCCCCCCTATCTTGATCAACTCCACTTTCCCCTTGGGAAACGTCCTCACTTCATCGGGTTTACCGAAGCTCTTCAATTCCGCTTTTTTCTGGTCGCTTATCATTGGGCCCTCCATGTCTGTCCGTATCGATGTTTTAGGGAAGGTCGCGTCCAAGGATCGTTTGCCTCAGAAGGCATTTTATCTCGTTGGATCGGGTTACATGGTGCACCTTGTCCCGCTTTCCCTCAATCAGGGGACGGATGAATTCCCCTTTGCCAAATGCCTTAGTCACCCATCGGGCAATGGATGAGCGGGAAGAAAAAAGTCCTCTGCGTTGAAAAGCAACGGCTTTGGTGGTATCGTTATGCCCACGTGATGTCCTTGCAGGGGGTGCTCGATGAAACTCCGGATTCTCCCCTTCCTCATGATCGCCCTGATGACACTGACAGGCTGCCGGGAAACGGTTGCACAAACGACCGGCCCGAAGGACGGAAAGCTCCGGCCCTGCCCGGACAAGCGCAACTGCGTCTGTACCCAGGACCCTGCGGAGCAGCACCGGATCGAGCCCCTCCGCTACGATGTCACACAGGATGAGGCCCGGGATAAGCTCCTGGGGGTCATCCGGCACATGGAGCGCTCGACCCTCGTGCAGGTCGACCCGGATTACATCCACGCCGAATTCCGATCGGCCGTCTTCGAGTTCGTCGATGACGTGGAGTTCCTCTTCGACGACGGCGCAAAGCTCATCCACTTCCGGTCCGCAGCGCGCATGGGGTCTTACGATTTCAACGTCAACCGCAACCGGATGGAGGACATCCGCAAGCGGTTCATGGGGCCCGGATGAGCCAGGCGATGGCACCGGCCGTCTCCGTCATCATCCCCGTCCTGGGGGAAGCCCATCAGCTCGATTCGCTCATCGATCACCTCTTTCAGATCGCCGACGGCGAACCCGTCGAGATGATCGTCGTCGACGGGAGCCCCGATGGGGAATCGATCAAGGCCATTTCCCGCGAGGGCGTGACTCTTCTGACCGCACCTGCGGGCAGAGCCCGGCAGATGAACGCGGGGGGGGCGGCGGCAAAGGGGGAGTATCTGCTTTTTCTCCATGCCGACACCCTCCTTCCGCCGGGGGCCTTTCGGCGCATCGAAGAGACCCTCTCTGAGGGCGATTGCGTGGCCGGGGCCTTCGATCTGCGCTACGGCTCGGAGCGGCCGTCGATGCGCTTCATCGCGCGGGTGGCCTGCCTGAGATCGCGCCTCACGCAGATCCCCTACGGCGACCAGGCACAATTCTTCCGGCGGGACTATTTCGAGAAGCTTTGCGGGTTTGCCGACATCCCCTTGATGGAGGACGTGGAGATCATGCGCCGCATCAAGGATCGCGGAGACCGCATTTCCATTCTGCCCGAGGCCGTGGTAACATCGGCGCGCCGCCACGAGAAGGAAGGCATCCTCTACTGCACCCTGAGAAACTGGACAATCATCACCCTCTACCTGCTGGGGATGTCGCCGGAGCGCCTGGTGCGCTTCTACAAGAACCACTGAAAGGCCCTTTATGGAAGAAAAGACGGTCACTGCCCGGTCGAAGAGGAAGGATATCGGGAAGCTGGTCCTCTTTGCGGCGGTTGTCCTTTCGCTGATCGTCCTTGCCCGCCTCTTCGGACTGGGTGAAAGGCTCCAGGAGCTTCGCGACTGGATTGAGGGCATGGGCAACCTGGGGATGGCGGTCTATGTGGGCCTCTACATCGTCGCCGTCGCAGCCGCCGTGCCGGGGCTTCCCATCTCGATTGCCGGGGCTGCAATTTTCGGTGCCCCTAAAGGGGTGGTCCTGGTGAGTATCGGCTCCACCCTGGGCGCAAGCTCAGCATTCCTCATCTCTCGCTATCTCGCCAGGGATGCAATCAGCCGCTGGCTTTCGGGAAACGAAAAGTTCCAGCGTCTCGATCGACTGACGGAGAAGCACGGGGCCATCATCGTTGCCATCACGCGCCTTGTACCCCTGTTTCCCTTCAACCTTCTGAACTACGGCTACGGACTCACCCGGGTCCCTTTCTGGACCTTCGCCTTCTGGTCCTGGCTCTGCATGCTCCCGGGGACCATCGTCTACCTCGTGGGTACGGACGCACTGATCACCGCGGTCACGACGGGTGAGGTCCCCTGGCTCATCGTGGGGGTCTTTGTTGTCGCCCTGGCCATTGTGATCCTGGCCGTGCGCATCGCAGGAGGGAAGCTGAAGGAAAAAGAGCGTGGTCAGTGATTAGTGGTCGGTGGCTAGTGGCCAGTGAAAATAAAAAAAGACGGAAAAAGAAAAGTCAACATTCGACAGCCTTTGAGAGAAAAGAGATCATGCTTCTAGCCGGCGACATCGGGGGCACCAAGCTCCACTTCGGCCTCTTCACGAAAGAACGGGGACTCCGCAGGCCCCTGGCAGAGGCCGTCTACCCCAGCTCCGATTACGACAGCCTGGAAGGCGCCGTCACCCGCTTTCTGCGCGAGTCGGGCCGCCGCGCGACGAAGGCCGTCTTCGGCATAGCCGGGCCGGTGCTCGACGGGAAGGCCCGGGTCACAAACCTCCCCTGGGCGATCGACGAGGCCCGCCTGCAGAAGGCCCTAATGATAAGGTCCGTGAGGATTATCAACGATGTGGAGGCCATCGCCTCTTTTGTCCCCTTTCTTCGCAAGGAGGATATCATCACCCTTCGGGAAGGGAGCCCCGTGCGCCACGGCGCCAAGGCCGTGATCGCCCCCGGGACGGGCCTGGGCGAGGCCTGGCTCGCATGGGACGGCAAGCAATATCGGGCCTTTCCCTCCGAGGGGGGACACGCCGACTTTGCGCCGGCAACGGAGCTTGAGAGCGATCTGCTGGCATATTTGCGCGGTCTCCACGGACACGCGAGCTATGAGCGGGTCTGCTCGGGAATCGGGATCGTGAACCTCTACAATTTCCTGAAAAAAAGTGGCGTTGCCGCTGAACCGGCCTGGCTCGCTCAAAGGCTGAGCCGCGAGGCCGACCCCGTCCCGGTGATCGTCGAAAAAGCGCTTGACCGGGAAAATCCCTGTGATATCTGTGTCAGGACGCTTGACCTTTTCGCCTCCATCCTGGGGGCCGAGGCAGGCAACCTGGCCCTCAAGATCCTGGCCACGGGAGGAATCTACCTCGGGGGAGGGACACCGCCGCGGATTCTCCCATTTCTGGAAAAAGCGCATTTCATGGAGGCGTTTCTCCGCAAGGGACGGATGCGGGATCTCGTCGCGCGGATCCCCTTGCATGTCGTCACGAATCCTAAAACGGCCCTCCTGGGAGCGGCCGCACAGGGGCTCAGACCCAAAGTACTAACGAGGAGCAGATCATCAAGATGAGTCAAACCGACACCCTTTGCATCAACACCATCCGCATGCTCGCCGTCGACGCCATCGAGAAGGCAAAATCGGGCCACCCGGGCCTGCCGCTGGGTGCCGCCCCGATGGCCTACGTCCTGTGGACGCGCCACCTGCGCTTCAACCCGGCAAACCCCCGCTGGCCCAACCGCGACCGCTTTGTCCTGTCGGGCGGGCACGGTTCCATGCTTCTCTATGCGATGCTGCACCTGACGGGCGATGAACTGCCGCTTGCCGAGATCAAGAATTTCCGCCAGTGGGGCAGCCTCACGCCCGGGCACCCCGAGCGGGGGCACGACGGGGTCGAAGTCACCACAGGCCCCCTGGGCCAGGGGATCTCGAATGCCGTGGGGCTTGCCATCGGCGAGGCCCACATGGCGGCCCGCTTCAACCGGGAGGGGTTCCCGCTTGTCGATCACTACACCTACGTGATTGCAAGCGACGGTGACCTGATGGAAGGGGTTGCGAACGAGGCCTGCGCCCTGGCCGGCCATCTGGCCCTGGGCAAGCTGATCGTCCTGCACGACGACAACCGGATTACCCTGGCGGGCAGCACCGATCTCTCCTACACCGAGGACCACGCGAAGCATTACGAGGCCTACGGCTGGCATGTCCAGACGATTGAGGACGGCAACGACATCGCCGCCATCGATGCGGCGATCGAGGCCGCAAAGAAGGAGACCGGCAGGCCGTCGCTGATCTGCGTGCGGACGATCATCGGCTACGGCTCGCCCCACAAGCAGGGGTCCTACGAATCCCACGGCTCTCCCCTGGGCCCCAAGGAGACCGAGGAGACCAAGAAGAATCTCGGCTGGTCGCTGGAGCCGACGTTCAGTGTACCCGAAGAGGCACAGAAGGTTTTCCGCGAGGCCCCGTCCAGGGGAAAGCAACTCGAAGGCCGGTGGTCCGGCATGCTCATCCAGTACGAGAAGGCCTTCCCGGAAGTGGCCGATGAATTCAAGCGGCGCCAGGCCGATCTGCTACCGAAAGGCTGGGACAAAGGGCTTGCCGAGTACCCCGCGGGCAAATCCGTCGCCACCCGCAAGGCCTCCGAAGAGATTATGCAGGTCCTCGGGAAAAACATCCCCGAGCTGATCGGCGGGACAGCCGACCTCAACAATTCCGTCTTTGCCTGGCTCAAAGGCATGGGCGACTTCCAGAAGCCTGGCGAGAAGCCGGCCGGCGTGCAGGGTGCCGTCGGCGGCGAGTGGGGCTACGGGGGGCGCAACATCCACTTCGGGGTGCGCGAGCATGCCATGGGCTCCATTGCCAACGGGCTTGCAGCCTACGGCGGGATCCTGCCCTTCACGGGGACCTTTTTCGTTTTTTCTGATTACATGCGGCCGCCCATCCGGCTGGCTGCCATCTCGCAGCTCCACGTCCTGTTCATCTTCACGCACGACAGCATCGGCGTGGGCGAGGACGGCCCCACCCACCAGCCCATCGAGCAGCTCATGGCCCTGCGGGCCGTGCCGAACCTGACGG
The DNA here is from genome assembly GCA_964619035.1 of uncultured Syntrophaceae bacterium. Classification (GTDB taxonomy): domain Bacteria; phylum Desulfobacterota; class Syntrophia; order Syntrophales; family UBA2192; genus UBA2192. Next base: position 9,996 of record CAZUBX010000031.1, read on the forward strand.
TCCTGCGGCCGGCCGATGCCAACGAGACGCTTGCCGCGTGGAAGGTGGCCCTGCAGCGCCGCAACCCCACGGTATTTGTCTTCTCGCGGCAGAACCTGCCCGTTCTCGATGCCTCGAAGTACCCCGTCGCGGAAGGGGTGAGCCGCGGGGCCTATGTGCTTATCACAGGAGGCGACAACCCGGACATCGTCCTTATCGCCACGGGCTCCGAGGTGTCACTCGCCCTGCGGGCAGCCGACGAGCTTGCGGTCAAGAAGGTGCGCGCCCGCGTCGTCTCCATGCCCTCCTGGGAGCTCTTCAGGGAGCAGGGACAAGGCTACCGCGACGCCGTGATCCCGCCGGATACGAAAAAGCGCCTGGCCATCGAGGCCGGGGCGACACTGGGCTGGTGGCGCTGGGTGGGCGACGAGGGCGACGTGATCGGTCTGGATCATTTCGGGGCCTCGGCGCCGGGCGATGTGCTCATGGAGAAGTTCGGCTTCACGGTGGAGAGCGTCGTGAAGAGGGCCTTGAAACTCCTCGGAAAAGAATGACTTCACTAAAAAGGCAGGACCAGAAGTCCTGCCTTTTTCCCTTGCGGTGATGAACGAAGCCGCTCCCCGGCTCTCGGACGTCACGGGATTCCCCGTCCCCGATGTTTCACCTCCCCTTCCGGCATCCTCACGCCTTGCGAGGTTCACTTGTAAACCTCCCCTTGATTTTGTATACAAAATATTGTATACAAAATCAATTCGTGCATTCACCCCTTCCCCGACATGTGATTTTTTACCAGCGGGTTGCTTCCCGGCGGGCGCGGACAGCCGGATTCCAAAGCTCCCTGCGCAGAGAGAAGGTCGCCATGAAGACGAGAATAGGGATATTGACGGGGGGCGGGGACTGTCCCGGCCTCAATGCAGCCATCAAGTCCGTCGTCAAGAGCGCGCTGAATGGGATGTTCAGCCGCAGGCGCAAAACGGATTTCGACGTCATCGGAATCCGGGACGGCTGGAAGGGCCTCTGCGAGTCCGCAATCGACACGGAGGAGATGTACAAAAAGCATATTGTGCCGCTGGACGAGGACCTGGTTCGCTCATGGGACCTGCTGGGCGGGACCATGCTGGGCACCTCCCGGACGAACCCCTTCAACCCGACCGCAGACCGTACCGCATTGCTACTGTCCAACATCGACCGGTTGGCCATTGACTGCCTGGTGGCCATCGGCGGGGAGGACACCCTCGGCGTCGCCCAGCGGCTGCAGCGGATGGGCGTCCGGACCGTGGGCATCCCGAAGACGATAGACAGGGATCTCGTCGGAACGGACTATACGCTGGGATTCGAGTCGGCCGTCCAGGTCATCACCGAAGAGGTGGACCGGCTGCGGACAACGGCAGGCTCGCACAACCGGATCTTTGTCGTGGAGACCATGGGCAGGCACTCCGGCTGGCTCGCGCTGGAAGGGGGCGAGTCCAGCGGCGCCTGTGTCGTGCTCCTCCCGGAGCATGATTTCGAGATCGAGCGAGTCAATAGGATCCTCGCCAAGGAGCGCTCACGGGGTGCCCGACACGATATCGTCGTCGTGGCCGAAGGGGCAAAACCAAAGGACAAGGATCACTTTGTCAAGAGCCGGGATCTCGACAGCTTCGGCCACTATACCCTCGGGGGAATCGGGGAGTACCTGGCCTGCGAAATCCAGAAGGGAACGGGCATCGAGACGCGCTCCCTGTCCCTGAGTTATCTTCAGAGGGGGGGGCTTCCCTGTGCGTACGATCGGCGCATGGGAAAGTACTTCGGCACGGCGGCCGTCGACCTCATCGTCCGGGGGGATTTCGGCAAGATGGTGAGCTATCGTAACGGACGGATCACCGCGGTTCCCCTGGAAGAGATCGTCGGGAAGATCAACACCGTGACTATCGACACCTACTACGATACGGAACGCTACAACGGCTCGAGGACGCTCATCCTCGACGAGCCTCTGCCCGGGAACGCGAAGGGCTGACCCTCGGGCTTGCCGCAGAGGGGACTTCTCTCCCGGACCCCGGTCATCTGCCCCGGGGGACACTACTTTCGATTCATTCTCAACTCCTCGATCGGATCTTGTCGGGCAGGTCTCTAACTCCACCCAAAGGAGGTTGGACGTCATGACGAAAAAATGGGTTTATCTTTACGACGAACTCGACGAGGCAAAAAAATACGCCGGTCGTGATTGGAACGATGTCTGCGGATTGTTGGGCGGCAAAGGCGCCACCCTCGCAGAGATGGCACGCATCGGCCTGCCCGTCCCTCCCGGCTTTACCGTCACCACGGAGACGTGCAATGAGTATCTTGCCGCCGGGATGAGGTTCCCGGAAGGCGTGTGGGAGCAAATGCTTGCCGCTCTGGCGCAGGTCGAGAGGAAGGCGGGCAAAAAATTCGGTGATCCCGCCTGCCCCCTGCTCTTGTCCTGCCGCTCCGGCGGCAAGTTCTCCATGCCCGGCATGATGGACACGGTGCTCAATATCGGCCTGAATGCTGAGACCGTCAAAAGCATGATTGCCAGCACCGGGGAGCCCTGCTTTGTCTACGACTCCTACCGCCGCCTGATCCAGATGTTCGGCTCGGTGGTCATGGGTGTGCCCGACGAACCGTTCGAGGAGGTGATCCTCGGGTACCGCAAAAGCCGCAGCGTCAAAAGCGACGCGGAGCTGACCGCGGCGGACTGGAAAGCCGTCATCGAGCGCTTTAAGGACATTTTCCGGCGCTACAATCGCATTGATTTTCCCACGGATCCCCATGAGCAGCTTCGTCTTGCGATGGAAGCCGTGTTCAAGTCCTGGAAAGGCAAGCGCGCCGTTGATTACCGCAATGCGGCAAAGATTCCGCACACTCTCGGCACGGCCGCCAATATCCAGATGATGGTGTTCGGCAACATGGGCAGCAACAGCGCCACCGGTGTTGCCATGACCCGCAATGCGACGACGGGCGAGAAAAAAATCGAGGGGGACTACCTCATCAAGGCCCAGGGCGAGGATGTCGTGGCGGGCACCCGCATCACGGACCGGGTGGAAAACATGTCCCAAACCATGAGTGAAGTCTGGGGCCAGTTCGTAGAGATCACTCAGTTGCTGGAAAAGCACTTCCGCGACATGCAGGATGTTGAGTTCACCGTGGAGCGCGGCACGCTCTGGATCCTCCAGTCTCGGGACGGCAAGCGCACCGCCCAGGCCGCTGTCCGAATCGCTGTGGATCTGGCCGAGGAGGACCTGATCACGCAGGACGAAGCGGTGATGCGGATTACGCCCGAGCAGGTGGATTTCTTCCTGCACCCCCAGTTCGATCCCGAGTCCAAGAAGACCGCCGAAGCGGAAGGCCGGCTGCTGGCCAGCGGGTTGAACGTCTCCCCCGGGGCCGCCGTGGGAATGGTGGCCTTTGATGCAGGACTGGCCGAGAGCTGGGCCAAGAAAGAAGGCAAGAACGTGGTCATGGTCCGGCCCGAGACGAAGCCGGACGACGTTCACGGCATGCTGGCAGCCGAAGGGATTCTCACCAGCCGCGGCGGCCGTACAAGCCATGCCGCTCTCGTCGCCCGCCAATTCGGGAAGCCGGCCGTGGTCGGTGTTGCCGCCCTGGAGATCGACCTGATCCAGAATGTAATGACAGTAGGCGATCAGCTCATTCATGAAGGCGACTGGATATCGATCGACGGCACCACCGGCGAGGTGTTCCTGGGCAAGCTGGAAACGATGGTGCCCGATATCTCCGACCCGTGGCTGATGAAGCTGCTGGGCTGGGCCGACGGCGCCAGGCGATTGGGCGTCTGGGCCAACGCAGACTATCCCGCCGACGCCAAGCGCGCCCGCGACTATGGCGCGGGTGGCATCGGCTTGTGCCGGACCGAACACATGTTCTTCGAGACCGAGCGGCTGCCCATCGTGCACAAGATGATCATGACCGTCCAACCCACCGAGCGGCGCGAAGCGCTGAATGAGCTGCTGCCCTTCCAGCGGGAGGATTTCATAGGCCTCTTCAGGGCGATGGACGGGTTGCCGGTGATCATCCGCCTCCTCGATCCTCCCCTGCACGAGTTCCTTCCAAGTTACAAAACGCTGATGGTCGGTCTGGCGGACAACAAGATCCGCCTGATGCACGCAAGGAATTTGAGGGAAATCGACGAGTTGCTCCACAAGATCGAGGTTGACCGTCACGTCCTGGCGCGGGTGGAGGCTCTCCACGAGTCCAACCCGATGATGGGTCTGCGAGGCGCACGTCTGGGACTGCTGATGCCGGAGCTGACGCAGATGCAGATGCGGGCCATCCTCGAGGCCGCCTGTCAGTGCATCAAGGAGGGCATCGAGGTCCATCCCGAGGTGATGGTCCCGCTCACGAGCCACGTCAATGAGCTGAAGGCCCACCGCGACACTCTGGCGGCGGTGGCCAAAGAGGTGATGGAGGAGCAGGGGATCACCGTTGACTACAAGTTCGGCACGATGATCGAGATCCCGCGCGCTGCCCTCACCGCCGACGAGATTGCCGAAATCGCCGAGTTCTTCTCCTTCGGCACCAACGACCTCACCCAGATGACATTCGGCATCAGCCGCGACGATGCCGAAAAAGGATTCCTCATCGATTACATCCAGCAAGGCGTCCTGGCGGAGAATCCCTTTGAAACCATCGATGAGAACGGCGTGGCGAAGCTGATGGGGATGAGCGTGGATCTGGGTCGCAAGGTCCGCCCGGATCTGGAAGTGGGGATCTGCGGCGAGCACGGCGGCGACCCCAAGTCCATTACTATCTGCCACAGGCTGGGACTGAATTACGTCAGCTGCTCACCGTTCCGCGTGCCCATCGCTCGCCTGGCCGCCGCCCAGGCTGCCCTGAAGGATCGAATGACGATAAAGAATGATTCATAGTACAGGACCGGCGCGTGTCGGGATGCGCCATCAAGTGCATTTCCTCGATCGGTAATCTATCGCCCCTCCGGTCGTCCCTCTCCAGTGTCCGTGATCGCGGTCGAACCGTCGAACTGCAGCCTGACGCATGCGATTATCCGAAACCTTCTCACCGCCTCGCTTGTGTTCCTCGACGGGATTGTGTATAAAAAGAGGAGCGTACTTGTGCGCTGCTTTTTCTTTTCCGTGAACCCTCGGGGAAAGACGGTTCGCATCCCGTCCCACCCGCCGAACCTTCCGCCCTCTAACGCCCGTTTCGCCCGTCTTGCTCAAGGAGGGCCCATGAGCAGAATCAAGGAATTAAACAAGCTCGGCCAGTCCGTCTGGCTCGATTTCATCCGCCGCTCGCTGATCACCTCCGGTGAGATGGAGGCCCTGATTGCCCGGGGCGTCTCCGGCATCACCTCCAATCCCACCATCTTCGAGAAGGCAATCGCCGGAAGTTCGGATTACGACGAAGCCCTCCGGGAACTCGTGGCCGAGGGAAAGACAAACGACGAGATCTACCTGGCCCTCGTCCTCGACGACATCCGGCGGGCCGCCGATCTCTTCCGGCCGGTCTGGGAGGCCACAGGGGGCGCCGACGGCTATGTAAGTCTCGAGGCAAACCCGAAACTCGCCAGTGACACGGAGGGGACCATCGCCGAGGCGAGGATGCTCTTCAAGGCCCTCGACAGGCCCAACGTGATGATCAAGGTCCCCGCCACGACGCAGGGGGTTCCGGCCATCGAGGCCCTCATCGCCTCGGGCGTGAACGTCAACGTGACGCTCATCTTCTCGCTTGCCCACTACGAGGCCGTCGTTCAGGCCTATATCGCAGGCCTCGAGAAGCTGGCCGCAAAGGGTGGCGCCTTGAACAAGGTCGCTTCCGTGGCCTCCTTCTTCGTGAGCCGCATCGACACGGCGGTGGACAAAAAGCTCCAGGCCCTCGGGAACCAGGACCTCCAGGGAAAGGCGGCCATCGCCGGCGCGCGGCTGGCCTGCGACCGCTTCCGTACGATATGCTCCTGGAAGCGATGGGAAAAGCTAGCAGGCAAAGGGGCCCGCGTGCAGCGTCTCCTCTGGGGGAGCACGGGCACCAAGAACCCGCGCTACCCCGACACGCTCTACGTCGATGAGCTCATCGGCCCCGACACGGTGAACACCGTCCCCCCGGCCACCCTCGAGGCTTTCCTCGACCACGGCAAGGCTGCGCCGACGCTGCACAGAGGGATCCGGAAGGCAAAGCAGGGTTTTGCCCAACTCGAGAGGCTAGGCATCGGCATGGACGAAATCACCGATGAGTTGCAGTGCGAGGGCGTGCTTGCCTTCGAGACTTCCTTCGACGCCCTGATGACAAGCATCCGCTCGAAGCGCAACGAGATCCGGGCGGGATGGAAGCCCGAGTCCACCGAGGCCGGCACCTTCCGCGAGCAGCTTGACGAGGCCCTCGTCGAGCTCCGCAAGGACCGCATCATGGACCGGATCTGGGCGAAGGACCACACCGTCTGGAAACCCGACCCGGGGGAGATCGCGAACCGCCTCGGCTGGCTCACGAGTGCTTCCGACATGATGGAGCGCATCGATGAGATCGAGGCCTTCGCGAGGGGCGTCCGGTCTGACGGTTTCACCCAGGTGCTGCTCCTGGGGATGGGCGGATCGAGCCTCGCCCCGGAGGTCTTCGCGAAGACCTTCGGCAGCGAACCCGGCTGGCCATCGCTTGCCGTCCTGGACAGCACCGACCCGGGCACCGTGTTGCGCCGCGCGGAAGAGCTCGATCCGGCAAGGACCCTCTTCATGGTCTCGTCGAAATCGGGGACGACCGTCGAGATCCACTCCTTCTTCAAGTTCTTTTACGGGTGGGCCTGCGAGCGGCTTGGGAGGGAGAGGGCCGGCGGACACTTCGCAGCCATCACCGATTCCGGATCGAAACTCGCGGAGTGGGCACGGGAGTACGGTTTCCGCCAGGTCTTTCTGAACGACCCGGACATCGGCGGCCGCTTCTCGGCCCTGTCCTTCTTCGGCCTCGTGCCGGCGGCGCTCACCGGCTTCGATGTAAGAAAGCTTCTCGAGCGGGCCATGACGATGGCCGCCAACTGTGACGCCGCCAACTGCCCCGTGACCGGCAACAACCACGGCGCGAGGCTGGGCGCATACCTGGGAAGGCTTGCACAGCTCGGGCGAGACAAGCTCACGCTGATCACTTCGCCCTCGATCCAGCACTTCGGCGACTGGGTGGAGCAGCTCATCGCCGAGAGCACCGGGAAGGAAGGCAAAGGGATTCTGCCCGTTCTCCGTGAGGCCCCGGGCAAGCCCGACGTCTACGGGCCGGACCGGCTCTTCGTGGGGCTGGAGGCGGCGGGGGAGCCGCTTCGCGCAACGTTCATCCGCTCCCTTGAGGATGCGGGCCACCCCGTGGAGATCTTCCGCCTTCATGAACCCTACGACCTGGGCGGACAGTTCTTCCTCTGGATGATGGCCACCGCTGTGGCGGGCCGATTCCTGGGCATCAACCCCTTCGACCAGCCCGACGTGGAGTCCGCCAAGGCGGGCGCCCGCGAAGCCGTGGAAGCTTACAGGACAAGCGGCAGGCTTCCCGAGGAGACGCCGGCCCTCAGCTTCGGCGGCGTCGATGTTTACGGCAGCGTCAAAGGAAAGGACACGATGAGCGCATTGGAGAATTTTCTGGAGGATACATCGCCCGGGGGCTACATCGCCGTCATGGCCTACGTAAACGCTACGGACGAGACGGACATCCTGCTGCAGGTATTCCGCACGAGGCTGCGCGACCGCTACCGGGTCCCTGTGACCGTGGGATACGGGCCCCGCTTCCTCCACTCGACAGGACAGCTTCACAAGGGCGACGGCGGCCGGGGGTTCTTCATCCAGATCACGGCCGACTGCGACGATGATGTCCCGATTCCCGACGCACCCGGGGCGACGGCGTCTTCGATCACCTTCGGGACCCTCGAGGCGGCCCAGGCCATGGGCGACCGGCAGGCACTTCTCGGGAGAGGACGCCGGGTCATCCGGCTCCACCTGGGTCCGGATATCGTCGGAAGGCTGGCGCTTCTGACGGAAGGCATTCTATAGTATGAAAAGAAAATCCCCCTTTGCCGCCCTGATCCGCTTCGCGGGGCGGCCCGGTAAGGAATGAACCGGACATGGTTGCGCACCCTGACGGGATGCGCCCCCGGTCATCCCCCTTTGCAAAAGGGGGAAAGAGGGGGATTTGAAATGGCAACCGCTTCACGACGCGAGAAGGAGGGAATGAAAAATGGGTGTCGACGCTGCAGAGCTGAAAAAACAGGCGGCGGCCTATGCCGTTGATCTCGTTCAATCGGGGATGATCGTCGGGCTCGGCCACGGCAGCACGGCGATCCATGTCGTGGGACTTTTAGCGGAGAAACTGAAGTCCGGGCAACTCAAGGATGTAATCGGCGTGCCCAGCTCCTACCAGGTCGAGGAGGAGGCCATGCGTTACGGACTGCCCCTCAGGACACTCGACGAGAACCCCATGATCGACCTGACCATCGACGGGGCCGACGAGGTGGACCCGCAGCTCAACCTGATCAAGGGGGGCGGAGGGGCGCTTTTGCGCGAGAAGATCATCGCCCAGGCCAGCCGGCGGGAGATCATCGTTGTCGATGAGGCCAAGCTCACGCCCATCCTCGGCCGGAAACGATGCGTGCCCGTGGAGGTGATCCCCTTCGGATGGAAATCGCAGGTGATGTTCCTCGAATCGCTGGGCGCAAAGGTGACCATGAAGCGCAACGCCGACCGAAGCCCCTTCAACACGGACTGCGGCAACTGGCTCTTCGAGTGCAATTTCGGCCCCATCGAGAGGCCCCACGTCCTGGCGGAAAAGATCAAAAACCGCGCCGGGATCGTGGAACACGGGCTCTTTCTGGGCCTCGCCTCGGACGTGGTTATCGCCGGTGTCAGCGGCATCCGGCACCTCAAGCGCGGCGAAGGCGGAGTCTCGCCGAGCGATTTCGGGAAGGAATTTTGAGCTGATAGCTTCATAGCGCTTGCTGGAGCAGGATTCTTCCTGCGAATAGACACTCTTCGACCGCTCTAAAGCTTGCTGCGCTGCATCGCAAAAACTCGCCCTTCGGGCTCAGACAGTTTGCGCTGCGGCCGCTCCGCTTCGCTAAGAGCGTTTACCGAAGAGTGCCTAACTTCGCATCCAGAATCCAACTCCACCCATCGCACTGAGCGGTTTCTGAACGGACAGGACGGACATATGGATATCGCGATTGTGGGGTTAGGACGGATGGGGGCGAATATCGCCCGGAGGCTCGCCCGTGGCGGGCACCAGGTCTTCGTCTATGACCGCTCCCCGGAGAAGGCCCCTGTTCTCGCCCGGGAGGACCGGCAGATCACCGCAGCATCCACACTGGCTGGACTGGTGAAGGCCCTCTCGAAGCCGCGGCACCTGTGGGTCATGGTTCCCGCAGGCAAGGCAACGAACGCTGTTATCCGGGAGCTTTCGAAGGTTCTCTCGCGCGGCGACGCGATCATCGACGGGGGCAACTCGAACTTCCAGGAATCCATGGCGCGGGCAAAAGCGCTCGGCAGGCGGGGGATCCATTTTGTCGATGCCGGCACCAGCGGCGGCATCCACGGCCTGAAAGAAGGCTACAGCCTGATGGTTGGCGGAGAAAAGACTGTCGTGGATCGCCTTCGACCCGTTTTCGAGACGCTTGCACCCTCGCCGAAACGGGGCTGGGGGCACGTGGGGCCGGCAGGCTCCGGCCATTTCGTCAAGATGGTTCACAACGGCATCGAGTACGGCCTCATGCAGGCCTACGCCGAGGGCTTCGAGATCCTCAAGGCCCGGAAGGACTTCGACCTCGACCTGCACCAGGTCGCCGGGATCTGGCGCTCCGGGAGCGTCGTTCGCTCCAAGCTCCTCGACCTCATCGCCGAGAGCCTTGCCGAAGATCAGGAACTGAGCGGGATCAAGGGTTGGGTGGCCGATTCCGGCGAGGGCCGCTGGACGGCCTTCGAGGCCATCAACGAGGATGTTCCGGCCCCCGTGATCACGCTGGCCCTCATGATGCGTTTCGTGAGCCGCCAGGACGAGAGTTACGCGGCAAAGCTTCTGGCCGCCATGCGCAACAAGTTCGGGGGACACGAGATAAAAAAAGTGACCAGTGACCAGTGACCGGTGGCCAGTGAAAAAAAAGGACCTTTCAAGGATTTCACTGATCACTGTCCACTGTCCACTGACCACTTGAGAGGCGGAGCCGTAATGCCAGAGAAAAAAGAACAGGCCGAACCCTGCACCATCGTGATCTTCGGCGCCTCGGGCGATCTGACCTCCCGCAAGCTCATGCCGGCCCTGCACAGTCTCTCCTGCGAGGGGCTCCTCCATCCGCAGACGGACGTGATCGGGCTCGCCTTGACGGAATTGAGCGACAGCGCCTTTCGGGATCTGCTCAACAAAGGGGTCATGGAGTACTCGCGGCACAAGCCCGGGGGCGATGAAATCTGCGCACGCTGGCCGCGTTTTGCAAAGCGGGTAACCTACCTCCGCGGCCAATTCGAAGACAGCGATACCTATGCGATCCTTGCCAGGCTCCTGGACCATCCCGGGAGGGTTACCCGCACCCGGGGCAACGTTCTTTTCTACCTCGCCACGACACCGCAACTCTTCCCGGTCATCGCCGGCCAGCTCGGCCGGGCCGGCCTCAACAAGGGCGCCGGGTGGCGGCGGGTCATTGTCGAGAAGCCCTTCGGCACCAACCTCGAAAGCGCCCGGCAGCTCAACGACGAGCTCCTCTCCGTTTTCACCGAGAGCCAGATCTTCCGAATCGATCACTACCTCGGCAAGGAAACGGTCCAGAACATTCTGACCCTGCGGTTCGCAAACGCCATCTTCGAGCCCCTGTGGAACCGCAACTTCGTGGAACACATGCAGATCATGGTGGCCGAGGATTCGGGGGTCGGTGCCCGGGGAGAGTACTACGACCGCGCCGGCGTGCTCCGGGATATGCTCCAGAACCACCTCCTGCAGCTTCTCACGCTGATGACGATGGAGCCGCCGTCGGCCTACAGCGCACGCTCGCTTCGCGACGAAAAGGTCAAGGTGCTTCAGGCCGTGCGCTGCCCGAGGAGCGAGGACTGCATCCAGGGGCAATACCGCGGCTACAGGAAGGAAAAAGCCGTTGCCCGCCACTCGCGAACCCCTACCTTCGCGGCGCTGACGCTATACGTGGACAACTGGCGGTGGCAGGGCGTGCCCATCTACCTGCGCACAGGGAAAAAGCTCGCCCGGAGGGCCTCGGAAATCTTTCTGCAGTTCAAGGCGGTGCCCCACCTGTTGTTTCCGGAGAACTGCGATCTCACGCCGAATCACATCTCCATCTGCATCGCGCCCGACGAGGGCATGCACCTGGGCTTCGAGACGAAAGTCCCGGGGACGTCGATGAAGTCGGCCCCCGCGGATATGGTTTTCCACTACGCCGATCGCTTCGGGGATTTCGTCATCCCCGACGCCTACGAACGGCTCCTCATGGACGCTATCCAGGGCGATGCCTCCCTCTTCGCCCGGCGCGACGAGATCGAGTGGGCCTGGATGATCCTGGACCCGCTGATCGCAGCCCTGGAGAGCCCGGCGGCAGCGCCTCCTGCGCCCTATCGGGCCGGAAGCTGGGGACCCGACGAAGCCTGCGCCCTTCTGGAGCAGAAAGGCTATTCCTGGCACTACAGCTGCAGCCGGGGGTGATGCGGCATGGCTCTCATTGAGATCTTCCCCTCCCCTGCGGACATGTCCCGGGCGGCGGCGAATCTCTTCGCGGCAAGGGCTGCCGAGGCCGTATCGGCGCAAGGGCGATTCACCGCGGCGCTCAGCGGCGGGAAAACCCCCGTGGCGATCTATGACCTTCTGGCGAAGGATCCCTTTGCATCGCAGATGCCCTGGGCCCGCGTCCATCTTTTCTGGGGGGATGAGCGCTGCGTGCCCCCCGATCACGGGGACAGCAACTACCGGCTCGTACGCGAGCGACTCATCAATCATGTGCCCATCCCGCCGGCAAATGTCCACCGGATGCCGGGCGAGATGGACCCCGTGGAGGCAGCGGCCCGATACGAAGATCAACTGCGGGAATTCTTTGCACCGCACGGGGGAGGCTTTCCCGTTTTCGACCTCATCCTTCTTGGTCTCGGCGAGGACGGCCACACGGCCTCGCTCTTCCCCGGAACCCGGGCGCTCCGGGAATCGGCACGGTGGGTTGCCGGCCACTACGTGGATGCGCAGAAGGGCTGGAGGATCACCCTCACACCGCCCGTCATCAACGCCGCACGAACGGTGGTTTTCATCGCCGCCGGGTCGGGAAAGGCAGCCGTCGTGAAGGAGATCCTGGAGGGGCCTTTCCGGCCCGATACGCTCCCCGCGCAAATCGTCAGGCCTGCGGGAGGGGATATTGTGTGGATGCTTGACCGCGAGGCGGCAGCCCTGCTGAACGTGGAAGGAGGAGGGAAAACATGACCCGCACGGCAAAGACGATGTGCCTGCTTCTTGTCATCCTTCTCCTGCCGGCCCTTGCGGCCGCGCAGGGGGGAGTCCTGCTGCGTGAGGAGTTCAATGACCTCGCCAACTGGCGCCCGGTGATGTTCCCGAAGATCAAGGCGCACACGCAGTACTCGATCGAGAACCAGGGGCGCGAATCGGTCCTCCGGGCCGATAGCCAGGCATCGGCCTCAGCCATCGTCTACCGGAGCCCCTTCAATGTTTACGACTATCCCAGGCTTCGCTGGAAGTGGAAGGTCGAAAACGTCTACGAGAAGGGCAATGCCCGGACGAAAGAAGGCGACGATTACCCCCTGAGGATCTACGTCCTTTTCGAGTACGACCCGGAAAAGGCAGGTACGTACGACAAGGCGAAATATGGGCTCGCCAAGGCGCTCTACGGCGAATACCCGCCCCACAGCGCCCTGAATTACATCTGGACAAGCCGCGAGGACGAGAGTGGCATCATCACGAACCCCTATGCGTCGAACACGAAGATGATCGTACTCCAGAAGGGAAAGAAAAACCTCGGCCGCTGGATTGTGGAGGAGCGCGACATCCTCGACGACTACCGCAGGGCCTTCGGGACCGAGCCGCCTGCCACGGCCACCCTCGGGATCATGAACGATTCGGACAACACCAAAGAGACCTCCGTCTCCTACGTGGGGTTTATAGAGATCTACCGCTGAAAGGCGCGAGGAACGAGGATCGAGGAAGAAAGGACCTTTGTATGGCAACGTACGATTTCGATATCGGCATCATCGGCGGGGGGTCGGCAGGGCTCACGATCGCGGCAGGGGCTGCGCAGCTCGGCGCAAAGACCCTGCTGATCGAAAAGGAAAAGGTGCTCGGTGGGGACTGCCTCCACTTCGGGTGCGTGCCCAGCAAGACTCTGATCAAGACGGCCAAGGTCTATCACCAGATGAAGAACGCGAAGGCCTACGGTCTGCCCGAGATGGATGTGAAACCCATCGAGTTCGCAAAGGTCGTCGGGCGGATCCGCAACGTCATCGGCACGATCCAGAAGCACGACTCGGCGGAGCGTTTCTGCGGCCTCGGCGCCCGCGTGGAGTTCGGATCGCCCGTCTTCGTCGACGAGCACAGCGTGAGCCTCGATGGGATCCCGTTTACTGCAAAGACATGGGTCATCGCATCGGGGTCCTCCCCGGTCATCCCGCCCATTGCGGGACTGGACAAAACCGGCTGCATGACCAACCGGGATATCTTCACCCTCGACCGCCTGCCGAAATCGATGATCATCATCGGCGGCGGGCCTATCGGCATCGAGATGGGGCAGGCTTTCAACCGGCTCGGGACATCCGTGACGATCGTCGAGATGGGGACCGCCATCCTGCCCAGGGAGGACAAGGACATGGCCGAGATGGTCATGGGTGTGCTCCAGGCCGAAGGGGTCCGCTTCCGGCTCACGGCTTCGATTCTAAGAGTGGTGAAGATCGGGACGGAGCAGGAGGTCATGATCAGGATCGGCGACACGACAGAGGCCCTGAGCGCGGAGGCGATCCTCGTGGCCGCGGGAAGGGGGGCCAACCTGAAGGGACTTGGCCTGGAAGGCATTGGTGTCGAGTTCGACGGCCGGGGCCTCAAGCTCGATGAGCGGCTCAGGACCACGCAAAAGCACATTTACGGGGCAGGAGATGTGACAGGCAGCTACCCGTTCACTCACGCGGCGGGATACGAAGGCGGCGTCGTCGTGACGAATGCCGTGTTCCATCTCCCCCGCAAGGTGGACTACACGTACATGCCCTGGTGCACCTACGCGGACCCGGAGCTGGCAAGCATCGGCATGAACGAAAAAGCGGCGCAGGACGCAGGGATCAAGTACAGCGTCTGGGCCGAGGACTTCCGCGACAACGACCGCAGCCTTGCCGAGGGGGAGGCGACGGGAAAGATCAAGATGATCCTTGACGAAAAAGAGAAGCCCATTGGCGTGCAGATCCTGGGGCCAAGGGCAGGGGATCTTCTCGGGGAGTGGGTCGCCGTGTTCAACGGAAAAACTGCTCTCTCCACGCTGGCTTCGGCCGTGCACCCCTACCCCACGCTGGGAGAGATCAACAAGAAGGTGGCCGGGACGTTTTTGTCCACGAAGATCTTCTCGGAGCCCGTCAAGAAAGGCCTTAAGCTCTTCTTCAACCTGAGGGGAAGGGCCTGCGAGAGAAAGTGATGGAGTGACGAAGTGTCTAAGTGCTTGAGTGAAGATAAAATGAAAGAGTCCCCCTCTTCACTTAGACACTCAGGCACTCAGACACTTCTTCACTGCGCTGCGGGTGTGAAATACTCGCAGTCCCTCGTCCAGTCATTGACAACATGCTCCACGAAGCGGGCGAAACGCCAGCATTTCTCCAGCTCCGATTCGGTCCGGGGGCTGTGGAAAATGCACCTGTCGCAGATCTTCTTGTTATCGGGTTTCATCTTGACCACCTCCGTTTTTTCGTTTAACGGAAGTGATCCGTCCCGTCAACGGAAATAAATACGGGGAATCCACCGATGGAAAATGAACAGGCCCTGGAGGAAGCCCTCCTGGTCGAAGACCTGCACACGGGGGAGCTGATCGTCGAGCGCGCAAACGGCGAAAAATGGATCCTCGACGCCAAGAAGGCCTGGTGCCCCTGGGGTTACGAATTCGAGGGCAAGCGCGTTTCTCTCAATTTCGGCGACGTGACATCGATCCTCGTCAACGACCGGGGCGAGCAGTACGAGTTCTGGACGGAGAAACAGATCGAATGAGCGTCAAGGCTTTTCAGGAGTCGTAATTCCCGTTTTTTGACCATCGTGGAAGTGGGACCCAAGCGGGTCCTCTCCGGGCTCATCAGGAACATCCGGAAGGACATGCGGCTTGTCTTCGTGGGAGATGCCGAGTCCCTCGGCAGATGCGGGGAGTTCCTCTGTGCCGCATGACCGCGGCAAGGAGTGAGAGTTTCCGGCAAATGTTCCCTGCTGAAACGCCAAGTCCCCTCGAAAGCATGCCCTTCGAGGGGATTCGGCGTTTTCCGGCCCATTCCCGCTGCTACTTGCCGCTTCCCGGTGCAACCTGCTCCCGGGCCTTTCGGGTCGCCTCCATGGCGTCGAGCTGGAGCCTGTATGCGACATAGTACTTGTAGATGTTTCGCACGTAGGTGGTGGTCTCCATCCCGATCTTCTGGGCCGTCACGATCTCGACATTGTTGAACCACTTGTCCGGGTCGAGCCCGCGCTTGGCGGTCTCCTTGCGCATCTTCGAGACGTTTCCCGGGCCGCAATTGTAGCTTGCAAAGGCGAAAAGCGGGCGGTTGGCTTCGCTGAAGTTCGCATCGGGGAAGTACTTGGTCATGAGCTGGTCCATGTACTTCGCGCCGGCGTGGATGTTGGGCTCTGTGACGCGGATGTCACCCACATTCAACTCCTTGCCGGTTGCAGGCATCACCTGCATGACCCCGATGGCGCCCACCTGGCTCTTCGCGCTCTGGTTGAGCTGCGACTCCTGGTAGCCCTGCGCTGCAAGCATGAGCGGGTCGAAGTTGTACTTCTCCCCGTACTTCTGGAAAAGAACAAGCGTCTCCTCGAAGCGCTTCCACTCCGACGTGCCCGTCGGGTTCTTCATCTGCTTGACCCGCGACATGTACTGCTTCAGGCGGTAGGCGGCAATGCCCTGCTTCTGGAGGAAGTTCTTGTAAAAATCGAGCACCTCGGCTTCCATCTTCGGGCTTCCTTTCCGGATCGCCCAGCCGATCTTTCCCCCTTCCCTCACTGCAATCTGCTCGTTCACCTTGATCTCGGGAAGGATCTGCGCCCACATCTTCGCCTTCCAGTCATCCACGACGATGACCTCCAGAAGACCGGCGTTGAGCATCTCCATCATGTCCTCGTCTTCCAGTGCGTCGGGCACGAGAACCAATTTCGCGGCGGGCTTGCCTTCCTTTTTGAATCGCCCGTTGAGCGCTTCGAGGCTCTCGTAATAACTTGACGCCTTGCGGACATGAACGGTCTTGCCGGCGAGGTCATCCGCGGAGGCGATCGCCGGCGATTTCGGTCCGGTGACGACCAGTTCCTTCACGCCGGGCTGATCTGCCGGGGTGGCGAAATCCACGGTTTTCAGCCGCTCCTCGGTGACCGTCAGGTTTCCGATGGCGATGTCCCCCATCCCCTGAACAATCTCCGGGAGCAGCTTGTCCCGGGTCGTGGGAATGATGTAGACGGTGAGCGGGCGCTTGCCGAGCTTCTTCGCGTATTTCTTGTTGATCCAGCGCTCGAAGTCGCGCACGTTGTCGGCGGTGAGGCCCCGTTCGCGCCCCTTGTCGTTGAAGTAGAGGGATCGGCTGTAGGGCACCAGGACGCGGATCATGCGGCGCTCGAGCATCTTATCAAAATCGCCGGTCCAGGGCTTAACCGAAATATCCAGCTGACGCACTGCTTGCCCGGCCGCAGGTTTCGACGTGACCTGCTTCGACGGCTCGCCGAAGGCGCCTGAAACCAGTACGAGCGAGGTCGCAACACCAAGGAATAATCTGCTGACAGTAAGGACGGCCTTCATCGCCTTTCCCCTTCCTTCTCTTCTTTTCCCTCGTCCGGCTCGGCTGGAATTCCGACAGGCTGCGAGCCGGACGGCTTCCTATTTATCAATAGAAACGGGCCTTGTCAACGAAGCCCTGCCTGCATGATGAAGATGAAGCGGATTACTTGTGGCCGTAGTGGCATTTGGTGCACACCATGTCGGGGGCATAGGCATGGGGGTTGGGGCTCTTGTCTTTCGACCGCTCCGCCATTTTCTTCGCATCGCCGTGGCAACCCATGCAGGCCACGTGGCTCGTCTTTGTCTTCGGCGGGTCTTCCTTGTGACAGGTTTCGCAGGTGTGCCCCCGCGCCATGTGCCGGATGGCAAGATATTCCTTGTCCCCCGCCGCCCGGGCAGTCCCGTCGAGCAGGTCCAGCGAACCGGCTAAAACAGCCAGGGCAGCGAGGATCACCGCGATGATCCCCGCGATGATCCCCCGCATGAAATGGCGCCTCATCCCTTTCTCCTTCCCCGTTATTGAATGGAAAACCCGCACCCGGTAACAGTTCCCGGGCCCTCCTCACCCGTGTTCATGTTCATGTCTCGATCCGTGATTAGCATTGCTTGCCCCTGGGTTATCCAGGTCCTGTTCGGTCAGGATGAACCGGCACACGTCGCCGCAGGTCTCGCACTCCATCTCGAGGGTTGTGTGCGTGATGTTGTATTTCTCGCCAAGAACGGCGCGGATGAGGCAGGCGATTTCCTGGCTTTCCCGCGTCGTGATGTTGTCCGTGAGGACGTGAGCGCTCAAGGCTCTGCGCCCCGAGCCGATCGTCCAGATGTGGATGTCGTGCAGATCCTCCACGCCGGGAATTTTCCCCACCTCCTGTCGCAGCTGCGCGATGTCGATGTCGCGAGGCGTGGCTTCCAGCAGGATCTCCCCCGACTCCATGACGAGATCGACAGCCCCTCGAAGCACGATGCCGCCGATGAGCATACCGATGAGGGAGTCGACGAGGGTCCAGCCGGTCAACCAGATAATGATGCCGCCGACGATGACCCCCACGGAAGAGAGCGTGTCAGCCAGGATGTGAAAGAAGGCGCTCCGGACATTCAGGTTGTCATGGCTCTCCCCCTTCAGGATGAAAAGCCCGAAGAGGTTGCCCGCCAGGCCGATGGTCGCAATGGCCAGGAGAATGCCTGTTTTGATCTCCTGCGGGTGGAAGAACCGCAGGACCGCCTCGTAGAAGATGTACCCGGCGACGAGGAGGAGTGCCGCACCGTTGGCCAGGGCCACGAGGATCTCGGCGCGGTGATAACCGAAAGTCCTGCGGTGATCGGCGGGCCTGCGGCTCCAGTGGATGGCGAGATAGCTGAGAAAGACGGCAAGCGAGTCCGTCAGCATGTGCCCGGCATCGCTGAGGAGGGCAAGGCTTCGGCTGATGAGCCCTCCTGCCACCTCCAGGACCATGAGGGTGAGGGTGAAGGAAAGGATGAGGAGAAGCTTCTTTTCCCGTTCCATCATTCGCAGTCTAGCTCAGCCGAAACGATTTGAAAAGCCTCCATGTCGGCCGATCAAATGAGTCGACAGCCTACAGCCTACAGTCGACAGCATAAAGCAGGAAGGGGAGATCTGTTGGCTGTTGGCTGTTGGCTGTTGGCTGTCGGCTGTCGGCTGCCTGCAGTTTGGCAGGCGGGTCAGCCCGGGATACTCTGCTGAAAGGCCAGCGCGATCAGGGCGATGCTCAGGCCGATGAGGACGGCGACCGAGGTCCAGGAGACCCAGTTGTTGATGCGGCCGTTCACGGAGGTGCCCATGAGGTCCTTCTTGTTGATGAGCAGAAGGATGAAGATGAGGACGAAAGGCAGCAGGACCCCGTTGATGACCTGCGAGACGAGCATGATCTGGATGAGGGGAGCTCCGGGGATGAGGATGAGGCCGCCGCTCAAGAGGATGAGGCCCGTGTAGAGCCCCATGAACTGTGGCGCCTCACTGAACTCCTTGTTGACGCCCGATTCCCAGCCCATCCCCTCGCAGATCGTGTAGGTGGTGGAAAGCGGCAGGATTGTCGCCGCAAAGAGCGAGGCGTTGACAAGACCCACGGCGAAGAGGTATTTCGCAAACTCGCCGGCCAGCGGCGTCAGGGCCAGGGCGGCGTCCTCGGCTGTGTGGATGATGATGCCGCTCTTGAAAAGTGTTGCGCCGCAGGCCATGACGATGAAAAAGGCCACCACCGAGGCCATGACGCACCCCAGGATCACATCCCAGCGGACATACTTGTAGTCCTCGATGCGGACATTTTTCTCCACGATGGCCGCCTGCTGGTAGAATTGCATCCACGGCGAGATCGTCGTCCCGACCATCCCGATGAGAAGCCCGACAAAAGCCGTGTCCATGTGGAAGGTCGGGATCACGGTGTGGCGTGCGACCTCAGCCCAATCGGGCTTCGCCATGAACCCCGAGATGATGTAGGAGAGGTAGATGATGCAGGCGCCGAGAAAGACCCTCTCGACGGTCTTGTAGTTCCCCTTCACGACGAGGATCCAGATCACCCCGCAAGCCAGCGGCACCGAGAAGTAGCGGCTGATCCCGAAAATCTCGAGGCTCGCTGCCAGGCCCGCGAATTCGGCCGCGCAGGTTCCCAGGTTTGTGATCAGCAGGGCGAACATGACGAACACGGTCGTTTTCACGCCGTACTCCTCGCGGATGAGATCCGAGAGCCCCTTTCCCGTCACGACCCCCAGGCGGGCCACCATCTCCTGCACGATGATGAGCAGCGCGAGCATCGGGATGAAGGACCACAGGAGGGCATAGCCGTAGTGGGAGCCCGCCACCGAGTAGGTGGTGATGCCCGCGGCGTCGTTGTCCACGTTGGCCGTGATGAACCCGGGACCAATCATGCTGAGGAAGAACAGCAGGCTCTTCCGGTCGATTTTGCGCAGCCGATCGAGCATGACCTAGCGTTTCCTTCTGAGCGGTGTGGGCAGGAGCATGTCCACCACGTCATCGACGGTGATGATGCCGAGAATGTGATCTTTCTCGTCCACGACGGGGATGGCGTAGAGGTTGTAGCGCGAGACCATCTCGGCCACCTCTTTCTTGTCTTCCGTCGCAAGGACCCTCTTCGGGTTTGTTTTCATGATGCTCCCCAGCGGCGCCCCGGGCGAGGCCAGGATCAGGTCCTTGAGCGAAAGCACGCCTTGCAGGTGCTCTTCCTTGTCCACCACGTAGAGGTAGTAGATCATCTCGATGTCGGGCGCCAGGAGCCGCAGCTCCTTCATGACTTCTGCGGCCGTCATGTCGGGCGGGAAGCAGATGTAGTCCGTCGTCATGAGGCCGCCCGCCGTGTCCTCGTCGTGCTCGAGGAGCTCCCGGACCTCCTCGGCCTCCTCCTTGTCCATGCGGCTGAGCAGTTCCACGGCCTTCTTCTCGGGCAGGTCGCCCAGGATGTCGGCCGCCTCGTCGGGATCCATCTGCTCGAGAACGTCGGCGGCCTTTTCCGGTTCCATCTCATTGATGATCTTGGCTGCCGTCTCGTCGTCGAGCTCACCGATGACATCGCCCGCCGTTTCCTCGTCCAGCGAGCTGAGCAGGGCCGTCCTCTCCTGCATCGAGACCTGCGAGAGGATCTCCGCCATGTCGACGGGGTGCATCTCGGCGAGGCTCTTCCGGGTCATCGTAAGCGTGAGCCGGTCGAGGCCCGGCTCAAGCGTGGTCACATATCGCCAGGGGATGAGGGTCCCCTTTCTTGCCTTCCCGAAGCCCAGCCTCCGGATAAGCCCCCCGAACCCCACGTCGATGGCGAGCATCCCGAAATGGTCGTTGACCTGGCCGAGCTGCACGTCGTTGACGCGGACGACCTTGACGCCGTTTACATCGACGATCTGCTTGTCCATGATGTGCTTCGCGATCAGGATCTCCTTCTCGCGTGGCTCCGTATAGACGATGGAGCCGGCATCCCCCCGGATCGTGACGACCCTCTTGTTGAGGACGTTGATCTCCTTCATCGAAACGTAGGCCGTCCCTCCGGGGGTCCTGATGTAGAGGCCCTCCACGCAAGGGAAGGGGTCGCCGGGAACCACGTTGAGGTCCCGGATCTTTCCGATGGCATCTCCCTTTTTGTCCAGGACGGGACGTGCCAGCAGTTCGCTCAGATAGATGCTGTCCGTGATCATGATGGTCACCCCCGCAAGGTCTTCAGCTGTTACGATCGACCCTTGCGTCCCCCGGGAGATGTCGGCGACTGAAAGCTCGTCTCCCCGGGGAGAAGGCATGCAATTTGGGTGCTGGGCGCGGATTCGGCCCAAGGGTAAAAGGAGCTAATAAGCCAGAACAAATGAAAAAGTCAAGCTTTCTTGCCGTAACGGCCGGGCTTGCCGGCGTCTCGTTTTCCCTTGACACCCCCCCCGGCGGTTTTCTATAAGAACATCAATCGGCCCACCATAACTTCAGCCCAGGATCCAAGTGGAGGGGAACAGATGCAGGACGAGAAAAGGGTCAGGATACTCATGGCCAAGTTCGGCGAGGGGTTCGAGCAATCCGTGGTGAAGCTGGCACTGGCCTTCCGGGAGTCGGGGTTCGAGATCATCTACACGGAAACTCAGACGCCGGAGGCCATCGTGACGTCCGCCATCCAGGAGGACGTGGACCACATCGGGATCACGACGCTTCCCGGCGCGAATATCGACGATATCCGGAAGGTCATGGAACTGCTGGACAGGGCCGATGCCCGGGACATCGGGGTGACGGCGGGCGGGTTTCTCAGCTACGACGACATCCCCCGCCTCAAGGAGGTCGGCATCGTCCAGTTCTTCCCCATGGGCACGACCATCCAGGAACTCATCGAATGGGCCCGGACGAATATCAAGCAGACGCACTGAAGAGGGAACCGGGGTGTAGGGGGTAGGGACAAGTCAAGAATGGAAAAGGCCCTCGCCGAAAACGGCAAGGGCCTTTTTATTTGTCCCTGGTCCCTAGTCCCTCGTCCCTGCCTTATTGTGCCTGCTGAATGGCCGAGAGCTTCCAGGCGTTTTTCCCGACGGGGCGTGTGAAGGTCCAGTACTCCTCGAATTTCACTGGCTCCGTCCTGCTTCCCGACAGGACCTGATTTGTCGACTCATCGATCGTGTAATCCAGCAGGTTGGCGTAGACCCTCGCCGTGATGTAATCCTGCCCCGCCTCCTGCCAGACCTCGGTGATGTCGATGGACCGCACGGCGATGTTCTCCAGCCGGTTGATCTTCTTTTCCGCCTTCAGCTTCCGGGCGTCCTCCGAGAGGGTGCCGTACATCTCGTCGGTCAGGACATTCTTCGCAGTGGACATGTCGCGGTTTGCCCATGCGCCCTGGATCTGGAAGAACACGTCCATGCAGGCATCGGTGAAGACCTTCTCGTCAAACCCCGCGTCCATCTGGCGGACGTGCGAAATTCCCTGCTGGACGTCATCGGCGCCAGCGTTTCCCGCTGATGGACCGTAGCCGGGTTGAGAGGGAGGTGTTGCCGTCCCCACCGACTGGCCGCCCTGATAGGTTGCCCCTGCCGTAGCCTCCTCGCGGCGGCGTTTCAGGAACCGGTAGAGGAAGTAGAGGATCGCACCGATCAGGACGATCTCGAAGAGCCCGATCCCTCCCCCCATACCTCCTTCACCGGGAGAGCCGAATCCGAGGCTCCGGAAGAGCATGCCGCCGACGATACCGCCCATGACACCGCCCGCGATGCTTCTCCACATGCTGGGCTGCTGCATAGGCATGGGCGCGGGTGCCGCGGGGGTCGGAGACGTGACCGACCGTGACGGCGAGGTGGGTGATGGGGAGGTAGGGCTTGCCGGTGCCGAGGAGGTTCTCGACCCGCGGCTCCCGGAAGAGGAGCGCCCGCCGCCCGCCCTGGCGAAGACCTCATCGGGGATGAGGAAACAGAGGAAGAAAAAAAGAGTGAAGAGCATCAGCCCTTTCAATACCCAGCGATTTGTCGACATAACACCTCCGGATCTGGCATATATTAGTCTATCTTGTCTTTCTAGTCTGTCTGGTCCTGTGAATGCCCCTTACATTAATCTCCCTCGCCCTAATGAAGGCCCCCCTTCCTTAATCTTCCCCTCCCTTGAGGGGAGAGGATTGAGGTGAGGGGGAATAATCCCCTTCCATTATCTATCCGTTATGCAATATAGGCACCTTTTAGCGTTTCGCAACCTCACAGGCAACCTTTTTTCTAATCGGCAATTTCCCTATGAAGTCAAACCCTTGCACCTATTGAATCTCGTTGTAAAGCTCAGGCGCCCGACCGCAGTTGGGGCATTTTTCGGGCCGCGCCAGGGTCTCGACCCATCCGCAGTAGGAACATACGAAGTACTGCGTCTCCCGATCGCTCGCCATGTCGGAAATGGCCAGCTTGTAGAGGTGGGCATGGCGCTCCTCGGCGTTGCGGGCCTTCGTGAAGTACCAGATCGAGAGTTTATCCTCGTCGGCCCAGGCCTGTTTCAGAAACGCCGGGTAGGCCACCTCGTTGACGAAGGTTTCCTTCTCGAAGGACAGCTGCAGGTTTTCCTCCGTTGAACCGACCTTTTCCATCAGTTCGAAATGGCTCCTGGCATGGACGGCCTCGGCGGCGGCAATGGCACGAAAGAGCCTTGCAACCTGCGGGTAACCCTCCTCGTCTGCCTTCCCGGCAAAGGCCAGCAGCCGGAAGTAGGCCTTGGCCTCCCCCACGAAGGCAACTTCCACATTCCTGCGTGTCTCTTCTGTCATGGAAATCTCCTTTCGGCGCGTGTCGTGCCGGCCTGCCCGGCGGAGACCGACCTTCTCGGAGTACTTACCCTTTTTTCCCCTTCCCCGGCAACCTGTTATTTCGGCCGGGGTGCACCGCATTGCCACCCTTGCATCAATAACGGTTGAAGTTTTCGGTCCAGCGAATTAGTATGTTCATGGTTGAGGAGGTGTTTTATGGCACGAACACGTGGCAGCAAAAGCGGCGCGACGGCACCAAAAATCGGCAAAAAACGGGTTGCCTTCGCCGTCCATGCACCCCACGCACACGAGGTAGCCGTGGCGGGCACGTTCAACGACTGGGACCCCTCCGCCCGTCCCCTGAAGAGAGAGGCGGACGGCAGCTGGAAGGTCACCTTCTACCTCGCACCCGGGAAATACGAGTACCGGTTCATCGTCGACGGCATCTGGACCGATGACCCCTGCTGCACAACCCGCTGCTGGAACCAGTACGGGGGCGAGAACTGCATCCTCGCCGTGGAGTAGCCGGCCGGCATTACCCAACTAACCTGATTTCTTACGCATTCCCCTCTTCCCGCCTGCAGCAAGACTCCGCTCCGAAGATGCATTCGTGCGCACAAGTGTATCCCCTCGTCTTTCGCGCAGACCGGGCGGCCTCACCGGGAAGCCCCGCTGTGCACAACAAGGCTTCCATGCGCGTGCAATTGTTTTCAGGATTGCTTTTTTTGCGCAGGTGTGATAGCTGTGCGCGTTCCTAGAATCAGGCGGCGCAATCGCAGAAATGGTATCAAAACGCTTCCGGAAGGCGGTCGACAGAGAGACCGGGGGCGTCACGGACGGCGCGCAACCCGATCAGGGGGCATACTAAAAAAAATGGGAGGTAGACGATGTCTTACGCAGAAGAGTACAAGAGGAAACTTACAACCCCC
>CAZUBX010000032.1:0-34431 GCA_964619035.1 uncultured Syntrophaceae bacterium
TTGCCCGCTTGTCGCAACCCCCTGAAAGCCTCATTTTTGAAAGAAACGTTCAATCGGGGCTGAACGAAACATCGAAGAAAGGGGGATCGGGACAAACAAGAAGTGCCTGAGTGTCTGAGTGCTTGAGTGTCTAAGTGAAGAGGACAAAGGAGCGGGGGACCAGGGTACAAAATGAAATCCTCGGTCCTCGAACCTCGCTCCTCGCGCCTGCATCGGAGTTCATGTTCAGGCGGGTCAAAAATGGCCAGATGCAAGGCGCCCGACAGCCCGAGGAGCGAGGCCTCTAGCAACCCTGATCCTTAGTCTTCCTCTCCCCTCCGTGGGAGAGGATTGAGGTGAGGGGGAATGTTCCCCCTCCTCCACTTCCTCCTCCCACCAGGGGAGGAGAACAGAGGATAAAGTCTTCGCAGGAAGAGGGCGGAGGGCAACGCCGCAGATGGACCTTTTGGGCGCCCGAATCCGCTTCGCGGGGCGCCCCGGTAAGGTATGAACCAGACATGATCGCGCACCCTGCCGGGATGCGCCCCCGGTCACCCGCCTGACCGGGTCAGGTAGGAAGCCAGGGCATTGACCACCCCCGGGGAAAACAGGGAAACCATCAGGATGTACAGGAAGAAGATGGAGGCTGCCGAGAGGAGATCCAGGCCGCGATACCTTTTGAAAAGGGAGACGATCGTGATCCCGCCGAGGACAATGGCGAAGACTTGCGCCACCAGGAAGAGGCTGATCCCCGACAGCGGCACAACAGCCGCGACAAAGAGAAAGGCCATCCCGGTCATGACGAACAGAAGCATCCGGGTATCACCCTGTCGTTTCATCCTTCCCTTCCCCTTTCCTTCCTGTGACCGGTTGAGAACAACCTCACCCATCCATACCACAAAACGGGGAGCTCTGTCTCAGGACTTTTTGCCTTCGCTGTTACGGGTATGATCCGTGCAAGGAAACGGGGGTCGCAGCGGATGAAAAAATGATTTCTGTTTTCAATCCCTTGTGATATCTTTTCAAATCGCAACCCGGTATGGGTGGGCTCATGCCCTGTTCTAACCACAACAAAGGAGACGTTGAGATGAAAAAATTGTCGGCAGGCGCTCTGGTAGTCTTCATGCTTTTGTTCATCTTCACCTCCGCTGACCTCCTGGCGGCGGAAAAAGCAAAGAAGGACGTGCTTGCGAAGGTCGGAGCCAAGGAAGTGACGAAAAGCGACATCCAAGCCTACGCCGGGCTCTACCCGGAGCAGCAGCAGGCCCTCATCAAGGCCGACCCCCGGATGGAGGAGGTCCTGTTGAGGAATCTCGTCAGCATCATGGTCGTATCCGACGTGGCCAAGAAGAAAGGCCTCGAAAAAAATCCGGCGATCAAGAAGCAGATCGAGATCATGAAGGATGAGTACCTGGCCCGGATGTACGTCCAGAAGGAAATCCTCGGGAAGATCAACCTCACGGACAAGGATTACGAGGCGTACTACAACGAACACAAGAAAGAGTTCGAGAACCCCGAGATGGTGAGGGCCCGCCACATCCTCGTAGCCGTGAAGCCCAATGCCACGGAGGACGAAAAAAAGGCGGCGCTGAAAAAGGCCGAGGAAATCCTCGATAAGGCAAAGAAGGGCGATGACTTTGCCAAGCTCGCCTCGGAGTATTCCGATGATCCCGGTTCCAAGGCAAAAGGCGGCGACCTGGGATTCTTCACGCAAGGCAGCATGGTCGGAAAATTCGAGCAGGCCGCTTTCGTCCTGAAGCCCGGTGAGTTGAGCCCCGTCGTCGAGACGGAATTCGGCTACCACATCATCAAGTGCGAGGAGCGAAAGGCCGCCGAGCAGCAGCCTTACGAAACCGTCAAGGAGCAGGTCAAGGCGAAGGCCACTCAGGCCATCCAGCAGGAACGCCTCAATGCCTTCCTCGAGAAGTCGATGAAGGATGCCAAGGTGACCTACTACGGAGCAGAGCCCCCGAAGGAGCAGTAACGATAACGGCAGGCAGGACGGAGGGGATGGACGAGCAGACCAAACCCAGGCTCGACGCGGGCCGGTGCACCGGCTGCGGGCTGTGCCTTGATGTCTGTCCTTCCGATGTGCTTGCCCTGGAAAACGGAAGCGTCATCCTCTCCCGGGAGGGCTGTTTCGGTTGTGATCACTGCGCCGCTGTGTGTCCCACAGGGGCCATCACCATCGATTCCGTCAGCACCGAAAACCTTGCGCTTGCCACGGTAAAGACGGGCGGTCGTTGGCTCCCCTTCGGGGAGTTCGACACCGCCCTTCTTGTCCGTCTCCTCTACTCACGCCGTTCCTGCCGATGTTTTACAGAAGAGCCCGTCGGGAAGACCGTTCTCGAGGACCTTGCCCGGATCGGCACCATGGCCCCCTCGGGGACCAACAGCCAGCGCTGGAGTTTCACGATCGTCCCCGACCGGCAGGCCCTGCTCGGCTTCGGGAACCTGATCGCCCGCTTCTACGAGCGCCTGAACCGCCTGGCCGCAAACCCCGCAGCCCGGCTCGTCTCGCGCCTTTTCATGAAGAACAGGCTGGGCCACTACTACCGGCGCTACCACGCCCAGGTGGAGGATGCCCTGCGGCAGTGGGGCGAGACCGGGCGCGACAAGCTCTTCCACGGCGCCACGGCGGCGATCCTCGTCGGGACGGAACCGGGGGCCTCGTGCCCGCGGGAGGACGCCCTGCTTGCCGCCCAGAACATTGCCCTTGCCGCCCACGCCATGGGCATCGGGACCTGCCTCATCGGCTTTGCCGTCGAGGCCATGCGCCGCGACCGCTCCATCCAGAGCGCCCTGGGCATCCCCGGGACGGAGGACATCCACGCCGTGATCGCCCTGGGCAAACCGGCTGTCACCTATTTCCGGCCCGCCGGTCGCAAGCCCGCCAGGATCCGTTACGCAACCCTCCCGAAGTCCCCGTAGTGCGGGGAAAATGTTGTCCATTTCCCGGCAAACCTGACATAATGCCCCCATGGAACCCGTCGTCCAGGCAGATGCCCTGCGAAAAGCTTTCGGCGCCTTTACCGCCGTCGACGGGATCTCCTTCTCCGTCCGGCGCGGGGAGTGCTTCGGCATCCTCGGGCCCAATGGCGCCGGTAAGACTTCGACGATCCGGATGATCTACGGTTTCTCCCCCCTTTCGGGAGGCTCGCTGCGCGTGCTCGGACAGGATGTCACCAACAGGAGGCAGCTGCGCAAGGTCAAGTACCGCATCGGCGTCTGCCAGCAGGACAACAACCTCGATCCCGAACTCTCCATCCTGCAGAATCTCGAGGT
Organism: uncultured Syntrophaceae bacterium; assembly: GCA_964619035.1. Classification (GTDB taxonomy): domain Bacteria; phylum Desulfobacterota; class Syntrophia; order Syntrophales; family UBA2192; genus UBA2192. The sequence goes on from CAZUBX010000032.1 coordinate 3,265, forward strand.
CTTCGCGTCCTATTTCGACGTGCCCCGTCCGGTAGCCACCGCCAGGGCCTTGGAACTGCTGAAGTTCATCGCCCTGGAGAACCGCAGGGACACGCCCATCCCGGAGCTTTCGGGGGGCCTCATGCGCCGGGTCGTGCTTGCCCGGGCCCTGATCAACGAGCCCGACCTCCTGATTCTCGACGAGCCCACGACGGGCCTGGACCCCCAGTCGCGCCATCAGATCTGGGAGCGCCTGGAGGGGCTGAGGGCGCGCGGGATCTCCATCCTGCTCACGACGCACTATATGGAGGAAGCCTCGCGGCTCTGCGACCGGCTCATCATCATGGACCACGGGAATATCCTCGTGGAGGGGAGTCCTCAGGAGCTCATCCGGGAGCACGCGGGCAGGGACATCATCGAGGTCGGGGAACCGGGCGAAGAGCTTCGCACCTTCTTGCGGGAGCGCAACCTCCGCTACGATGACCTGGGGCACCGCCTGCTGATCTACTGCGACGAGCGGGATGAGCTCTACCGGGAGGTGAGCGGGCGCTACTGCCGCGACGGCTGCATCCTGCGGACGGCCACCCTGGAGGATGTCTTTCTGAAACTCACGGGGAGGGAGCTGCGGGAATGAGCAGGACAGCCATGCCGGTCATCTCTTCGCGGTTTCTCCGCATCTGGCAGCGCAACTTCGCGGTCTACCGAAAGACCTGGAAGGTGAGCTTCATGCCGCCCCTGCTGGAGCCGCTGCTGTATCTTGCGGCCTTCGGCCTGGGGATGAGCACGCTCGTGGGGGAAGTCTCCTGGCGAAACCGGTCCGCTTCCTATATCGTCTTCATCGCGCCGGCCCTGCTTTCCGTCAACATGATGTACAACAGCTTCTTCGAGACCACCTACGGCTCCTTCGTGCGGATGTATTACCAGAAGACCTTCGACGCCATGCTGGCCACCCCTCTTTTCCTCGAGGAGATCATCACGGGCGAGATCGTCTGGGGCGCCACCAAGTCCGTGATCGCATCGTCCATCATGCTCGCCATCATCAGCCTCTTCGGCCTCATCCGCTATCCCGAGGGCCTGCTCCTCGTGCCGCTTTCCTTCCTGGCCGGCCTCGCCTTCGCGTCGATCGGGATGTACTTTACGGCCGTCGTGCGCAACATCGACCTGTTCAACCTGCCCATCTTCCTCTTCATCACGCCCATGTTTCTCTTCGGCGGGACCTTTTTCCCCCTCGACACGCTCCCCGGGTGGGCCCAGGCCCTGGCCTGGTTCCTGCCGCTGACCCACCTGGTGGAGATCACCCGGGCCATCGCCATCGGTCCCCTCGACGACTTCGCCCTGTGGAACCTGCTCTACCTCACCCTCTTTTGCGCCATCTTCTTCCCGCTGGCTCTGATCAAGATGCGCAAGCGACTGATCAAATGAAAACCGGAGTGATGGAATGTTGGAATAGTGGAATATTGGGTTTTTAAGATACCCCTTCATAGACCCCATCATTCTATTATTCCATTACTCCATTATTCCTCCTTAGCCGTGCCTGATTTTCATATAGATGATGTAGGCGGCCATGGCACAGGCGATGGCATTGCCCAGGATGATCGGCAGGGCGCCGAGCAGAAGGCCGTAGATCAGCCAGAGGGAAAGGCCCGCGAACAGGAGGACATAGGATCCCAGGGACAGATCCCGGGTCATCCTGCTTCTGTGAATCTTGATGACCTGCGGGGCAAAGCCCAGAGTGGAGATGGCAGCAGCCAGCAGTCCGATCAGGGTGACGCCGTCCATGTCGATACCGGGGACCCTCGGGCGGCGCGATGCGGGCGCGGGGAGCAGGGCATCTCAAACCCCAAGAAATTCCCCGCACTTGAAAAATTCCGCCGCATGGCACGGCACCGTTTTTGTTTGACAGAAGGGCCCTAACTCCCTATACTTTCGCTTCATTCTTCTAACAGGTGAGGCCGGTGGACACAAGCAAAATAGCCATCATCGGTCCGGGGCGACTCGGGACGGCACTGGCCTACATCTACGGCCGCAACGGCAAGCCCGTGACGATCTACTATCACGACGCCGAGGTGTGCCGTACCATCAACGAGGAGCACCTCAACCCGCAGCACCTCACATCAGACCTGGCGCGCCTCTGTGGAGGGATGGAAAAGGTTCCCCGGCTGGCGCCCGAGGTGACGGCGTCGAGCGACCTCGAGCAGGTCGTCCACGAGAGCGACTTCATCTTTCTCACGATCACCATGAACCGCCTGTCGGGGCTCCTGGACTACCTGCGCCCCATGATCGCCAAGAAGCGGGGCAAGACGTGCATCATCTCGGCCATCAAGGGCCTTGTGGCCGACGAGAAGACGAAAGAGCTGATCACGCCTTCCCAGATGATCCAGAGCGACCTCAACCACATCCAGCACAAGTTCAAGGTCGTCGCCGTGGGAGGCCCCTTCTTCGACGTGGACATCGCGCTGGGCAAACCGGTGGCCCTGACCGTTGCCGGCCCGCGCAGCGTGGCGCAGACCGTTCGGAAAGAGGTCCTGAACTTCGACAGGCGCGAGATCACATCCTATTACAACTTTGACATCGTGGGGATCGAGGCCTGCGGGGCCCTCAAGAACATCGTCGCGAACATCAAGGGGGTCACGGATCGCATGAACCTGGGGAATTCCATCCCCGGGACGATCTTTGCACGATCCGGCGTTGAGATCCGCTCTCTGGCGCGGCTGCTAGGCGGAAGCTTCCAGGCCTTCTACAGCCAGGCCGGGGTGGGCGATCTCTACGTCACGCTGGCCTCGGATGCCAGCAAGAATTACCGCTACGGGAAGCTCTACTACGACCTTTTCGACGGCAATCCCATCCAGACGGACAAGAAGGTGCTGGCCCAGATCGACGGGACGCCGGAAGGGCCCAACACGATCCGCAACGTGTACCGCTACCTGGAAAAGAAAAACATGTACAGCCCCATCTTCTGCTGTGCCTACCACATCTTCAACGAAACAGGCGACCGAAAGCAGATCGAGGAGCGGCTCATCGAGTCCATCCAGTTCGACAAGCGCTCCCAGGAATACATCGGCCCTGTCTCGCGGGTCCTATACCGGATGTTCCCGAACTGGTGGTACAGGCGCAACAAGGGCCTGCCCTCGATGCTGGACTTCTAAGGCCGGAACGGCCTTCAGCCAACAGCAAACAGCTAAAAGCCAAAAGAAAAATCCCCCTTTCATCCCCCTTTATCAAAGGGGGAAAGAGGGGAATTTGTTTTTTTTACTGTAGGCTGTTGACTGTCGGCTGTAAACTGCCGAAGGGCCTAGCCGGCCGAGGCTGGCGCCTCCAGGGCCTTCAGCTTCTTGATATACAGGCCCCGGTAGCTGAGGTTGCGGTAGTTGACCAGGTCGTCCATGAGTTGGGCGACGGGGGGTTTGATGTCCACATTGAAGCGGTTTGCCCTCTCCTGGTTCGCCCGGTCCACGATGAGGACGGAATAGTACGTGGCAAGGATTCGAGTCTTGGAATCCCGCCGCCACAGATATGCCTTTCCGGACAGGGTGGTCAGGAAGAAGGCGGCGTACTCGTAGAGTTCCTTCTGCGTCATCCGGATCTCGGGGCTCTTCGCCTCGATCCCTTTGTTGAGCCAGTCATAGACCATCTCCGCCGTCGACTCCATCAACTCCGTCTCGTGGGTGAGGATGTCGACTAGCAGATCGACGTTCTCCCGCCCGATGACTCTCAGGAAGTGCTCCTGGTTCAGCTTGAGTTTGTAGGGGTCGGTGGCCTCTCCGTTCACGATGGGCGGATAGGCGGCCAGGTCGTTCAGGATCTTCACGAAATACCGGAAGGTCCCTTCGGGGAGCTTATGGGCCTTGATGTACTCCCGCCCGTCGAGATAGCGGCAAAAGCGCATCATGTCCTGCTCGAGATCCTCGAAATCCTTCCACTCTTTCGGTATCTTCTGGCTCCGCAGCTTTTTGCGGTAGACTCGGTTGTTCTGGACGTCGGGGTTCACGCCGGGGGTGTGTTTCGCCATCTCGGACTGGGCAAACCCCGTCCGCACGATGCCCAGGTCGTCAAGACCGCCCCGCTCCAGGTATACCCCGACGCTGAGCACTGCGACGAGGCAGAGGATCGTGCCGATTCCTTTGAGGATGGTGCGGTTGTCCAAGATGGAAACTCCGGCTGTTGGGTGAAAACCGGCAAGGGAAACAATTTCCCGCGTCCCCGCCACTATTGAGAATGAGCAATTTCTGTGCCCGCGCGCCTTGCCCTCCCTCATATACTTCAGGATGGCAGGTTCGAGGAACGAGGACCGAGGAAAAACCCTCGACCCTCGCGCTGTCACCCTGAGCCTGTCGAAGGGCTCGATCCTCAGAGATCACCCCATCAGGGGTTCTATGACAAGTTTCTGTTGCAGGGTTTCGTTGGCCCGCACAAGCCGGTCCTCGCCCGCATAGACCGCCACGGAGGATGCCTTCAGGGCCGGAATGAGGACCTCCCGGACCGTCTTCAGGAGCTCTTCCGGGGAAAGGCCGAGGACCCGGTCCCGGAATGCCTGCCGGTTGTCATCGGTAATCCCTGTAAAGTGGCGGATCATGGAAAGGTAGCCCTTCCCGGACGGGTCCGCCGGCCGGTCCAGGGACCCGATCGTGCCGATGATGGTCTTTTCCAGTTCCTCCTCGCCGATCCCCTTCTCCAGCAGCCATCGGGCTGCCTCGTCGTAGACCTTCAGCGTTTCCGAAAGGTGGGGGTCGCGGTAGGACAGGAAGGAGAAGATCCTCCCGAGGGGATCGTAGAGCGACATTCCACCGTAGGCGCCGCCCTGTACCCGTATCCGGTTGTAGAGATATCCCTTCGAGAGCTCTCTCGAGACGACGGAGAGCGCCGCCGACGAGGGGTCGAAGTAGCCCGGCGCAGCGGCCACCTGCGCCACGTAGCAGACCTGGGCTGCAATCGAGATTCCCAGCTGCGCCGGCTCCGGCCGCATCGATGCCGTCACCCCTCCGGGTGCCGCATCGCCAATCCGTTCCATCAGGGGTCCGGCCTGAGTCAGCAGGAGATTGATCCCGGCTGCATCGCCCGTCACGTTGAAAAGCAGTCCGCCACGACGGAAAACAAGCTTTTTGAGGCGCTCCATGGTCTCGACGAGCGGGTCGGCCGCAAAGCCTTCGGAAAGGCCGCTCAGAAGCCTCAGCTGGAGACGCCCGTTCCACTGCTCGTCCCGGTGGGATGCCAGGTTCAGCGACGATGCCGCCGTTCGCTGGGCAAAGAGATGGCCCGAGGGGACGACGGCGGCCTGCAGGCCGTTTCTCTTCTCCAGGACGAGATCTTCCATTCGCCTTCGATCCGAGAGATCTCCCGTCGCCAGGATATCGCCGAGCAGATCCACGGCCTCGGGGATGTTGCGGTGGAGCGTCCGCATCCGGAAGATCATTTTCTGCCAGGTTTCCTTCCCGTCCCGGCTGAAACCCGAGGCAAGCTGAATCCCCAGACCTCCCATGGTCATGGAGATCCTCGTGGCCATCTCGTCATAGCGGCGTCCTGCGGCCCCCATGCCCCTTGCAAATTTTCCAAGCAGCGGCAGGTACGGCTGCAGCTCTTCGGGAACATGGGACACGTCGAAGGCGCAATCCAGGTAGACGATCCCGTTGCCGAAGACCTCGTGCTTCAGGACGGGAATGCCCCCGACACGGCCCTCCTCGAAGGGGATCCGCTCCACCCCGCGGGGGATGTCGGAACGCTTGAGCCGGGGCAGCGCGGCAAGGGCTTCAGCTGTTTCGGGCTGCGTCTGGAGCGCCTTCAGGCGGGACGCCTCGTCGCGGATCCTGTTGCGGTCCTCCTGCGACAGGGTCGCCTTTAACTCCGCCATCCGCTGCCGGAACTTTGCCTCTTGCTCCTCCATGCAGTTGTGGCTCGGCTCCATGACGGAGACAAGACGGTGCGGGTTTTCCAGGAACCAGCGCCGGATCACCTCCTGGAAGAGTCCCGGCTCCTTCTCCAGGCGGCCCCGGATGCGCTCGATGAGAAGATTGAACTTCAGCGGAGTCAGGGGATCCCCGTCGTAGAGCCAGGTGTGGAAGACCCGTCCCATGAGGGTGATCCCGTAGGGGTAGCCGCCGCGGACGATCTCCTTGCCGTGGAATTCCACCTGGTGCAGGGCCGCCTCGACGAGGTTCCGGTCGAACCCCTTTTGCGCCAGACCCTGCAGAGTCTTCAGGACCAGACCCTCAATGGCCTCGGCCTTTTCGGGGTCCGTACCGCGAAGCCCGACTGCAAAGACAACCTGCCGCAGATCGGACTCGAGCCCCGTAACGGGCGAGAGGTCCTCACCCAGGCCCGAGTCGATGAGGGCCTGGCGAAGGGGCCCTGCCGCCGTTCCGACCAGGGCGTGGGCGGCGATCGTGAGCAGAAGCACCTCATCGGGGATCGTGTTTTCCGCTGTCACCCAGGCCAGGTTCACGGCCGTTTTCCGCGCGAGGCTCTCGCCTTTGCCCACGGGATAGCAATCGCGCACCGAACGCGGCTTTGCCCAGCGGGGCTGGAGCCCGATGGCTGAATCGACTTGCACCTTGCCGAATCCGCGCAGGATGTCCTCCAGAAAGGCCAGGTGATCCTCCGGCGAGATGCTGCCGTAGAGGAAGAAATAGGCATTCGTGGGGGAATAGTAGAGCCGGTGGAACTCCCGGAGCTGCTCCCAGGTGAGCCGGGGGATCACCTCGGGGTCGCCCCCCGAGTCGAAGCCGTAGGGATTGTCGGGGAAGAGATTCTGCTGGAGGGCCTTGAACATGAGCCCGTCGGGCGACGAGTAGGCCCCTTTCATTTCGTTGTAGACGATGCCCGAGACGGAGAGGTCGCTTGCGGGGTCATCGGGATTTACGAACTCCAGGTGATGCCCTTCCTGAAGAAAGGTTTCCTTCAGGATCCGGGGCTTGAACACCAGATCGGCATACACCCGCGCCAGGTTGAAGTAATCGACGGGCACCTGGCTTGCCACGGGGTACAGGGTCTTGTCGGGGTAGGTGAAGGCGTTGATGAAGGTCTGCAGCGTCGCCCTTGAGAGCTCGTTGAAGGCGTCCTTCACGGGGTAGGCCTCGGAGCCGGCAAGGACGGAGTGCTCCAGGATGTGGGCGATCCCCGTGGAGTCCCAGGGCGGCGTGCGAAACCCCACGGCAAAGAGGTTCTCGCGGTCGTTTCCATGAAGGAGCAAGGCCTTCGCCCCCGTGGCAAGATGCTCCATCTCGTAGGCCGTGCAGCAGATGTCTTCGACGGCCTCGACCCTGCGGACGATGAAACCGCGAACCTCTTCCCCCGGCGTGAGCCTCGGGGCGGGACACTGTCCAGCTTCTTTCACCGGATAAACCTTCCTTTCCCCCATCGCGCCCGGCCACCGGGATGGGCATGCCGGGATTGCGTGACGGTTGCAATGGTACCTTATTGTAATGCCGGACTTCCCCTGTCCTTGTCAAGCCGGACATGAAAAAAGGGGTTGGGACTTGTCGTCCCAACCCCTTATCCATCACTGAATCGTCGGATCCCTTGTGCTTACTTCAGCCACTTCTCCGCTTCTTTGCGATAGGCGTCCATGACGAAGGGGATGCCCGTGACTTCCTCGCACTCGCGGGTGAGCGACATGAGATCCTTGCGGCCGACCAGCGAGAGGTTGAAGCTGCGGCTTCCGGCCATGAGCTGCTGGAGGCCCTGCTTGAACTTCTGGCCGTAGGTGTAGAACCCGATGGCGCCCGTGGGCATGCTGTCGAGCTCCTTGCCGTACTTCTTGCGCAGTTCCTCGTAGCTCACGAAGATCTCCTCGAGAGTGTTGCCGAAGCGGGAAACCGTCTTGGGCAGGTCCTTGTTCTTGATCCACTCGCCGATGTTCTTGCCGACCATGCCGGGGATCATGAGGCCGCGGCCCATGCAGACGGCCTTCACGAAGGGGGCGCCCAGGGCGATGGCCTTGAAGGCACCTGATTCGTCGGAGAAGCCGCCGGCAAAGGCGATGTCTGGAATGCGAACCTTCTTCTTGGCCAGCTTCTGGCAGAACTCGTAGGTCAGCGCGTGCAGGTACAGCGACGGGATACCCCACTCGCACATCATGGGCCAGGGGCTCATGCCCGTTCCGCCGGGGGCGCCGTCGATCGTGAGCAGGTCGATCTTGGCATCGGCGCAGAACCGGATCGCCATGGCCAGCTCCACCATGGAGTAGGCGCCCGTCTTGAGGGTGACACGCTTGTAGCCCAGCTTGCGCAGGCGCTGGACTTCCTTCATGAAGCCTTCCTGGGTGACGAAGCCCAGGCGGCTGTGGCGCTCGAATTCCTTGATGGCGCCTGCCTTGTAGGCCGCCTCGACCTCGGGGAGCGTCGGGTCGGGCAGAACGATATAGCCGCGGCGCTTGAGCTCCTTGGCGCGCTCCAGCGAGGGGATCTTGATCTCGCCGCCGATGTTCTTGGCGCCCTGGCCCCACTTGAGCTCGATCGTGTCGAGCTTGTGCTTGTCGATGACGTACTCGGCAACACCCAGGCGGGTATCTTCCACGTTCATCTGGATGAGGATCTCGCCGTAGCCTTCCGAGTAGCGCTTGTAGGTCTCGATCCGGCGATCCATCTCGGGGGATTTCTTCACGAGGCCGTTGGCCCCGAGCTCAAGCCCCGTGTCGATGCCGCAGACGTTCTCTCCGCAGACAATGGTGACGCCTGCGATGGCGGCGCCTGCCGAGAAATGCTCCCAGTTCTTCCGGGCAATTTCCGTGGAGCCCAGCGCGCCCGTGAAGATGGGGAGCTTCATCTTGACCTTCTTCGTCCAGCCGTACTCCGTCTCCGTGTCGACATTGGGGAATAAGGCAGTGTCGGGCCCGGGTTTCACGCCCTTGGGCAGGCCATGGGCGCCGACGGCGTAGCCCTGGATGCTCAGGTGGGAGTAATCCAGGGGGTAGTTTTTGTCGGCACCGGCGGTCATGTTGCCGAATTCCGTGGGATAGAGCACCTCGCGGCCCCGGAACGTCGAGAGCCAGATCTCGCAGCCGCCCCGGCAGCCGTCCACGCAGCGCGTGCAGATGCCTGACATGGGGACCACGCTCCTCGAGCGGTTAAAGGTCCCTGTCGCCTCGTTCGCATTGGGTTGCCTCAGGTTCATTTGCTCGTCCTCCTTCTTCCTCCTGCGGAATTAAAAAAAGGCGTCCAAAGCCTAGCTTTGGACGCCTTTATCCAAAAAGTAACGGTTCCGTTACCAGAGTTACAGATACGTGTCAAGCACTTTCATCGATGCCCCGGGAGATGATGATCGCCTCGGCAATCTGGCGAAGGGGCCGGCGCATGTTCATGCTCATCTGCTGCATCTTCCGGTAGGCATCGTCGCCGCCGGTCCCGTTTTCGGCCGCCAGGATGTCCTTTGCCCTCTCGACGAGCTTGCGCGACTCGAGCTCCTCCTGGATGACCCGGCTCCGGACGAGCAGCTCCGTGTTCTCGATGGCGATGGCGGCCTGGTTGGCGATCGTCGTGAGGACCGTGACCTCCGGCTCCGTGAAATCGTGGGTCCGGGAGGTGTAGCAGTTGATGACCCCGATGACCCTGCTCTTTACGGCCAGGGGCACAGAGAGAAGCGAGACGAGCCCCTCCTTGCGGGCCATCTCGGGGTAGAGGTAATCGTCTCTCACCCGGACGTCGCGAACGATGGCGGGCAGGTTCTCCGAGACCACCTTCCCGACGATCCCCTTGCCGACCTCGATGATGCGCTTCTTGTTGTATTCCTTGCTGATGCTCTGGGTGGCCTTGACGTGGAGCTTGCCGTCGTCATCGATGAGCATAAGGGAACAAATCTTGGACTCCATGACCTCGGCGGTCACGGTGACGATCAGGCGGAGGATGTCTTCGAGGTACTTCTCCGACGTGATGGCCCGACTGATGGTGAGAAGCGCGCTGATCTTGCTTTCCACGGAGGAGTTCTTCCCGCTGCCAGGCTCGCCGCACGCTTTTTCCGATGCTTTTTTCCGACCCATAAATCGAAAACCCCGCCAGGGCCCGGGAACGGGCTCCGTTGCCCATTACGAATTCGTTCCTGCTTCCTATAGCACTGCCGGGCCGAAATGCAATAAAAAACGCCGGGCCGGAAGGATCGAGCCCTTCGACGGGCTCAGGATGACAGCTCGAGGATTTACATTGGCAGGCTCGATCCTGAAAACGCTCAACGGGTCCCCAGTCTGCCCTTCAGCTCGAACACAAGACAAGCCTCGCCCGAACTGCTCACAACGGCAGCAGAGGGCATCTCCGGGGACTTGAAGCCCATGGCCTGGCAGCCATAGGGGTGGGCCGGCTCGTTGGTGATGAAGAAGTGCCGGCATTCGAAGCAGTTGATTTTCTTGGCCTCACGTTGTTTGTCCTTCAACTCGCCCCTCCACCCTTGCCCGCCGGCAACGGGATTCCTGGTTGAGAATTTGAAGCATTCATGATAGTTGGCATCACGTGCGGTTTGTATCCCCCGGTGTCAGGGTTCGCAAATTTCATGCCGTGGAGGGCCGCACGGAAACGGAAACGAGGATAACATGGATATCAAGAGTCTTTTAGTAACGGGGGGCTGCGGCTTCATCGGCTGTAGCTTCATCCGCTATCTGCTGGAGAAGTCGGACTTCGCGGGCAGGATCGTGAACGTCGACAAGCTGACCTATGCCGGCAACCCCGAGAACCTGCGGGATCTCGAACAGCGCTTCCCCGGCCGCTATGTCTTCCTGCGGGAGGACATCTGCAACCTGGAGCGGATGGGCGCGATCTTCACCGACTACGGCATCGACGCGGTGTGCCACTTCGCCGCCGAGTCCCACGTGGACCGATCCATCAAGCGGCCCGCCGAGTTCATCTTCACGAACATCGTGGGCACCTTCAACCTTCTCGAGGCGGCTCGCAACCACGCAGAGGGCTTCAGACTCTTTCACCACGTGAGCACCGACGAGGTCTACGGGAGCCTCGGGAAAGAGGGTCTGTTCACCGAAACGATGCCCTACAAGCCCAACAGCCCCTACAGCGCCTCCAAGGCTTCTTCGGACCACCTGGTGAGGGCCTATTTCAAGACCTACGGGCTACCCGTGACGATCTCCAACTGCTCCAACAACTACGGCCCCTGGCAGTTCCCGGAGAAGCTCGTCCCGCTCATCACCCTGAATGCTTTGGAGGGCAAGCCCCTCCCCGTCTACGGCGACGGGAAGAACGTCCGCGACTGGCTCTATGTGGAGGACCACTGCGAGGCCATCTGGACGATCATGACAAAAGGGCGGCGCGGCGAGACCTACAACGTCGGCGGCAACTCCGAAGAGGAGAATATCGCCGTCGTCCACGCCATCTGCGACATCCTCGACGAGATCCGCCCCAGGGAGGGCAGCGGCCCCCGGCGGGGGCTCATCACCTTCGTCAAGGACCGGCCGGGACACGACTGGCGCTACGCCATCGACTCCAGCAAGCTCCAGAGCGAGCTCAAATGGACCCCTCGCGAATCCTTCCGCACGGGCCTGCGCAAGACGATCGTCTGGTACCTGGAGAACAGCGACTGGATTGCGCGCGTTCGCAGCGGCGAGTACCTGAGCTGGATCGACGAGCATTACGGGAAGGCAGGCAAATAGACCTCTTTTCTTTTTGCATCCTTCCCGTTGAATTGTCCGGGGAATTGTTGTAAGAGTATCGCTTGCGAGCACATCCGCATCGTTTTTTTCAATCGGCCAGAAGGGGGAAATACTTTGGGGAAGGTCCGGATTGCAATCGCTGGAATCGGAAATTGCGCCTCTTCTCTGATCCAGGGAATCGAGTATTACCGGAAGAAATCACCGAAGGACCGGATCGGCCTGATGCACTGGGATCTCGGCGGCTACCGGCCCTCCGACATTGAGGTCGTCTGCGCCTTTGACGTCGACCACCGCAAGGTCGGGAAAGACGTCGCCGAGGCCATCTTCCAGCCCCCCAACTGCACCACGGTTTTCCAGCCCAGGGTTCCGAAAACAGGGGCCAGGGTGAAGATGGGGAAGATGCTCGACAGCGTCGCCCCCCACATGAGCCAGTACGACCCCCGGTTCGCCTTCGTGCCCGCAAAGGCAAAGGAAGCCACGAAGAAGGACGTTGTGAACGCCCTGAGGGATTCGGGGGCTGAAATCCTGCTCAACTACCTGCCGGCAGGCTCCGAGGAGGCGACGCGGTTTTATGCGGGCTGTGCCCTCGAGGCCGGCGTTGCCTTGATCAACAACATCCCCGTCTTCATCGCCAGCGACCCCGAGTGGGCGGCGCGGTTTGAAAAGAAGGGCCTTCCCATCATCGGCGACGACGTCAAAAGCCAGCTCGGGGCCACCATCATCCACCGGGTGCTCACGCACCTCTTCAACCTGCGGGGGGTGAAGCTCGAGAGGACCTACCAGCTCAACACGGGGGGCAACACGGACTTCCTCAACATGCTGGACCGCAGCCGCCTGAAATCGAAGCGCATCTCCAAGACGGAGGCCGTGCAGTCCCAGACGGGCAAGCGGCTCGCCCCGGAAAACATCCACATCGGCCCCAGTGACTGGGTGGCCTGGCAGAAGGACAACAAGGTCTGTTTCCTCAGGATGGAGGGAAGTATCTTCGGGGATGTGCCCATGCACCTGGAAATGAGGCTCTCCGTCGAGGATTCGCCCAACTCGGGCGGAGTCGTCATCGACGCCATCCGCTGCTGCAAGATCGCCCTCGACCAGGGGGTCGGTGGCATCCTCTACGGCCCCTCGGCCTATTTCATGAAGCACCCGCCCCGGCAGTTCACCGACGAGGAGGCCTGCGAGATGACGGAAGCGTTTATCAAGGGGAAATAAAGCCTACAGTCTACAGCCAACAGTCCACAGCCAAAAAATAAATCCCCCGGCTCTTCAATCCCGGGGGATTTTCTGTTTTCTGCTGGCTGTTGGCTTTTCGCTTTTGGCTGTAGGCTGTTGACTGTCGGCTGTCGGCTGTCGGCTTCCCCAGGTCCCTACCCCCGCGTCCCCGGTCCCTTCTTGAGCCTTGCATCCATCGGGTCCGTCCCGCGGAGGATCTCCTCCATCGCCCCGTGAATCCTTCCGTTTGTCGCCAGGATGTGGGGCGAGTACAGATCGAAGGGCCCGCCGAAGAGATCCGTCACCACCCCGCCCGCCTCGGTGACCATGAGGCAACCCGCCGCCGTGTCCCAGGGACGAAGCTGCAGCTCCCAGAAGCCGTCGAAGCGGCCCGCCGCCAGGTATGCGAGATCCAGAGCCGCTGCCCCTGCCCGCCGGATGGCCTGAGCCTTGACGGCCAGGGCCGCGAAGTAGTTGATGTTGTTGTCGGGGTTTACCCGGATGTCGTAGGGGAAGCCCGTGGCAAGGAGGCTCCGCGAAAGATCGGCTGTTGCCGAGACACAAAGGCGGCGCCCGTTCATAAAGGCCCCCTTGCCCTTCTCGACGACAAAGAGCTCCTCCAGCATGGGGTTGCAGATCGCCCCGACGATCACCTCCCCATCGCGCTGCAGGGCAACGGAAACGCAGAACACGGGGTACTGGTGAGCATAGTTCGTCGTCCCGTCCAGGGGGTCGATGATCCAGGTGAACTCTTTGGTCAGCGCCGATCCCCTTGTTTCCTCGGCCAGGATCCCGTGGCCCGGGAAGGCCTTTTCGATGCGGGCAATCAACAGCGCCTCGCAGCCCCGGTCGGCCTCCGTAACGAGGTCGATCTCCCCTTTGTATGTTACGTCGTGCGTCTCGTGGAATTTACCCTTCAGGAACTTCCCTGCCTCGAGGGCAATCTCCACGGCAAAATCCCTGTACGATCCCATGGCCACCATCCGGATGTCGTTAAAAGCGGCTTACCTTATCTCATCGGGCCTCTCCTGGGAAGAGAAAAACCTCCCCCGGAGGCCGGGACATTTTCTGTTGCGCACCTCGCAAATTGGTGATACTCCTAGCCAAAACTCGCGAACCAGAGAGGCATACAGGCAAAACCGTGGATAAAACGGAGCTGCAGAGAGACGAGTTTTCCCAGGAGCTGAAACGCATCCGGGAGTCGAAGGGCCTCCGGCTGGAAGACATATCCAGCCGGTACAAGATCCGCCCGTCTTTCCTGGAATCCATCGAGAGCGGCAGCTTTGAGGACCTGCCGGAGCCCGTCTACACAAAGACCTTCATCAAGACCTATGCGGGCCTTCTGGGGGTGGACGCAGGCCCGATCCTTGCGCGATACGCAAAATATGTTGAGAAGACCATGCCCACCCTCCCGTCCGAGGCGCCGAAGGAGCAGATTCGAGAGGCGCGCGCGGAAAATGCCCTATTCGACAGGCTCGGAAGTATAGGAGGCAGGTTCGGCTGGGCTGTCTTCGCCTTGGTCGTGATCGTGATCCTGGGCATCTACGTCTTCCAGGACAGCGGGGAGAGGCCCGTTCAAGTGAAAACGACGGCCCGGGAGGCAGTGAAACCGCCCGAAAAACTGCCGGAGACGCCTCCCGTCGAAGCGCCCCAGGCCCCCCCGGTCCAACCGCCGGAAGCAGCCCCGCAGCAGGCCGCAGTTCAGACGGCGGTGCCGCAAGCGGCCCCGACACAAACGGCCGCCCCGGAGCAGAAGAAGCCGGAAGCCCCGCCCCCCGCGGCGAAGAAGGAGCCGCCACCGCCGGCACCGTCTGCCGCGGGAGCCCTCAGCCTGACGATCGAGGCCACCGAAGCGGCCTGGGTCCAGGTGAAGGCCGACAAGACGCCGGCCGTGCAAAAACTCATGCAGGCGGGGGAAAAGCTGACGACCGAGGCGAAGGACAGGATCACCGTCGATCTCGGAAATGCGGGCGGTGTCCAGATCACCTTCCAGGGACAATCCCTGGGGAGCCCCGGGAAGCGCGGCGAAGTGATACACCTGGTCTACCCGGAGGGAAAGCGCACGGAGAAGAAGAAACCTGAAGAGTTGAAACCGGCCATGGAACCGGTCACGAAGCCGGCCACGGAATAAAATCATCGTGACCCCCCCGACATCAAGCGCGGGGGAGCTGTGGATACAAGGAGAAAGGGACCATGTTTGGATTGGGAATGCCAGAGCTGATCGTCATCCTCGTCATCATCCTTATCGTCTTCGGGGCGGGGAAACTCCCCGAAATCGGAGGCGCCATAGGCAAGGGGATCCGGAATTTCAAGAAGTCCTCCAAGGAAGGCGAGGAAGAAGTCGAGGCGAAAAAGCTCGAGGACAAGAAATAGCTCCGATCCCGTCGGGCAGAGGATGGGCAGAGAGCCCTGCGGTCTGCAGGTACCTGATCGCCTGCGTCGCTGAAATCGCAAAAAAGAAAGCCCGGTCACAAAACCGGGCTTTCTTCTGTTTTTAGTCTTTAGCCTGTAGCCTTCTCTAGAACGGCACATCCTCGTCGGGGGGCTGCTCGCCTCCGCCATAGGGGGGCGCCCCGCTGCCGGCACCGGGCTCTTCCCGGCCGCCGCCTTTGGACTCGAGCATCTGCATGTTGGACGCGACGATCTCCGTCGTGAATCGTTTCTGCCCATCCTTGTCTTCCCAGGATCTCGTCTGCATCTTCCCCTCGATGTAGACGAGCCTTCCCTTGGACAGAAAATTCCCGCAGATCTCGGCGAGTTTTCGAAAAGCGACGATCCGGTGCCACTCCGTGCGCTGAACCTTCTCCCCGCTCTTGTCCTTCCACTGCTCGTCCGTGGCGAGCCGGAAGTTCGTTACCATTGTCCCGTCCTGCATGTAGCGCACTTCGGGATCCGCCCCGAGCCTGCCGACCAGGATAACCTTATTAACCATCAGTTCCCCCCTTGCTGTCGCTTTCTAAATTAGCCCGCCCGAACTGAAAGACAAAGGGCGTTGCATCCGCTTGTACATGAAATTCTGATCAAAGGAACCGTGAAACGGTCCGATGATTTCCGATCTTTGCGGGAGTCATCATATATAAGACCGTCTCTCTTCGCAACGAAATTATCGTAAGCGGCCGAGAGGCCCGAAAGGGCTGTGTTTGCGCGGAAAGCGGCCAGATTCTCTGTTGACTTAAACAGGCATATCAAGTAGAAATAACAGGTTAATTTTCAAATATCGTTGCCTTTTTCAGGACGCTTATGTTCCGTTCGGCCATCCTGGTCATCCTGGGGACATCGATTACCGCTTTCGTCTCGTTCTTTGTCGTTGTCTCCTACGGCCTCTTTCCCCGCGGGGAGTACACGACCCATCGGGTTTCCGTCCTCTGGGCCAGGATGCTTCTCTGGATCACGAGTGTCAAGGTGGAGGTCGTCGGGCAGCAGAACGTGCTCAGGGGCAGGCCGCAGGTCTTCATGGCCAATCATCAGAGCGGGTTCGATATCCTGATCGTCCTGGCCCACGTGGACACCTATTTTGCCTGGATCGCCAAGAAGGAGCTGTTCAACATCCCCGTCTTCGGCCACGCCCTGGCAAAGACGGGATCCATCGCCATCGACCGAAAGAATTTCGTGAGGTCCATGCGGAGCATCCACGATGCGGCCCGCAGAATCCGGGAAGGCAAATCGGTCATGACCTTCCCCGAGGGGACGAGAAGCATGGACGGACAGATCCACCCCTTCAAGAAAGGGGTTTTTCACCTGGCCCTGAAGGCGGGGGTCCCCATCGTGCCGGTCACGATCATCGGAAGCGGGGAGATCATGCCCACGAAGTCTCTCCGGGTCCATCCCGGAAAGGTCATCCTGGTCATCGACAAGCCCATCGACGTGACCGGATACACCGAGGAGACCGTCGATGAGCTGCTCAACCGGGTCTACGACGTCGTGGCCTCGCACTACTATCTCCGGAGGCCTGAGATGGCCCTGAAACAAGGGCAGGCCGCCTGAGAAAGCCCCTTACCCTGATCTCCCTCTACCTCGAGGGGAGAGCGGTGTCGTGAGCAACCATGGTGAGCCCGACGAACCACGAACGAGGCCGGGGTGAGGGTGAATAATCCGTGCCCGGTACAGGCTGAATGAAACGGACATGAAGCAAAGAAAAAACATGGCTGATCGCAAACCACTGCAGGGGCGGGCGCGGGAAATCGCGGGGGTGATTCTCTTCGCCCTGGCGGTCTTTCTGTTCCTGGCCGTGATCTCCTATACCCCGACGGACCCGTCGCTCTCCAACTACGAGACCTCGACGTCGAAGATCTCCAACATCGGCGGCATCTTCGGGTCCTACCTGGCCGACATCCTGATCCGGTTCCTGGGGCTTAGCGCCTACTGGCTGCCGCTGTTTCTGCTCATTACCTCCGTGAAGCTCTTCCTCGATGCGGGCTTCCTCTTCCGGCCGGGCTGGATCGGCGGGTTCATCGGTCTCGTCGTGACGACCTCGGGGCTCTTTGCCCATGCCTACAGGCTCATCCCGCTCATCGACACGCCCTTCGCGGCAGGCGGGTTCGCCGGCACGCTGCTCTCCGAGTACCTCAACGCCCTGTTCAACCCCGGCGGGACCTTCATCTTCCTGTTCGTGGGCCTCATCGTCTCGCTCATCGTCACGGTGGACCTCTCCGTCGTCACGGCGCTGCGCAAAGCTGCCGCCGTCGCCCGGAGCACCGGCCGCGGGATCCGCTCCTACACGGAGCTGGGCCGCGAGAAAATGACGGACTACCTGAAGGAAGAAGAGATCGAGGAGCGCGAGGAACCCAAAAAAGCCGAGAAGCGTCCGCCCCCCGTGATCCGCGAGGAGAAGCCCCCGGCGCCGGAGAGATCGCGAAAGAAGAAGGTCGAGCAGACCCTCTTCGAGTTCGCCGAGCCGAAGGGGGATTACATGCTGCCGCCGCTCACCCTGCTCGACGATGTGGCCCGCAGAGACACGAAGCAGCGGCGCGAAAACCTGATCGCCAATGCCCGGCTCCTGGAAAAGAAGCTCGCCGATTTCGGCGTCGAGGGCAAGGTCACGGAGGTCAAGCCGGGGCCCGTCATCACCATGTACGAACTCGAGCCGGCGCCGGGCGTGAAGATCAACAAGATCTCCAATCTCTCCGACGACCTGGCCCTCGCCCTCAAGGCGCCGAGCGTGCGCATCGTCGCGCCCATCCCCGGCAAGGCCGCCATCGGGATCGAGATCCCCAACCCCGAGCGCGACGCCGTCTACCTCCGCGACGCCATCGACAACGAGGCCTTCGCCCAGGCCAAACACCGCCTTCCCATCGCGCTGGGCGAGGACATCACGGGGATGCCCGTGATCGCCGATCTCGTCCGGATGCCCCACCTGCTCATCGCGGGAACGACGGGATCCGGGAAAAGCGTCTTTCTCAACGCACTCATTTGCAGCCTGCTCTTCAAGGCCCCCCCCGACGAGGTGAAGTTCCTGCTCATCGACCCCAAGCGCCTCGAGCTTGCAGCCTACGAGGGGCTGCCGCACCTGATGCACCCCGTCGTGGTGGACGCCAAGGAGGCCGCCCAGGTGCTGCGCTGGGCCGTCGAGGAGATGGAGAGCCGCTACCGCATCATCGGCGAAACGGGCGAGAAGAGCATCGACAAATTCAACCGCTTCGTAGAGAAAAAGCAGCAGGGCCGTGAGCGGATCATCGAGGAGGGGCAGGCGCAGCTGCCCATGGGCAATGACGCCGTTCCGGAGCCCAAACCCTTGCCCGCAAGGCTTCCCTACATCGTCATCGTCATCGACGAGCTGGCCGATCTTTTGATGGTGGCCCAGCGCACCGTCGAGGAGTCGCTCACGCGGCTTGCCCAGATGGCCCGGGCCTCGGGGATCCACCTCATCCTGGCGACCCAGCGGCCCTCCGTGGACGTCATCACGGGCATCATCAAGGCGAACTTCCCCACGCGAATCTCCTTCCAGGTCTCCTCGAAGGTGGACTCGCGGACGATCCTGGATCAGCTCGGCGCCGAGCAGCTCCTGGGCCAGGGCGACATGCTCTTCATGCCCCCGGGCACCTCGAAGCTCCAGCGCATACATGGCGCTTTCGTATCCGACCGGGAGATCTCGCGTATTGTGAGCTTCATCCGCAAGCAGGAAACGCCCGTCTACGACGAGTCGATCCAGAAGTTCAAGGCGGAGTCCACGGAAGGGGAAAAGACCGCAGGCGATTTCGACGACAAGTACGACGAGGCCGTGGAGCTGGTCACCGAGTTGGGCCAGGCGTCGGTTTCGCTCGTGCAGCGCTATCTCAAAGTGGGCTACAACCGCGCCGCCCGGATGATCGAGCGGATGGAAAAAGAGGGGGTCGTGGGCCCCTCCGACGGCGTGAAACCGAGAAAAGTCCTGGCCAGAAAGCTGCCGCGGTAAGTTGAGCGAAAAAAGCGTTTACATCTTGAGCCTCGGCTGCCCGAAGAATCTCGTCGACAGCGAGGTCCTCTCCGCCCTGCTGTCGCGCTCAGGCCTGCGCATCACCGACCGGCCCGACCGGGCCGAAACCATCGTCGTCAACACCTGCGCCTTCATCCTTCCCGCCCGGGAGGAATCCATCGAGGAGATCCTCCGGATGGCGGCGTGGAAGAAAAAAGGCCGATGCCGGAGGCTTGTCGTCACGGGCTGCCTCCCCCAGCGCTACGGCGTCGAGCTTGCCCGCGAGATGCCGGAGGTGGACCTCTTCCTCGGCACGGGCGATTTCCCGTCCATCCTCACGCACCTCGAGCGCCTCGACGAAGGCAAGAGAAAAGGCCCTGTCCTGGGCGTCGGCAAGCCCCTCTTCCTCATGGACGCCGCGACCCCGCGGACGGTCTCCACTCCGTTCTACAGCTACCTGAAGATCGCCGAGGGGTGCTCGAACTGCTGCGCCTACTGCGTCATCCCCGCGATCCGGGGTCCCTTCCGGAGCCGGCCCATGGGCGACATCGCCGCGGAGGCCGAACGACTCGCCGCCGAGGGGACGCGTGAGCTCATCCTCATCGCCCAGGACACGACGGCCTGGGGCCGTGATCTCAAGGGACGGCCCACGCTCAACGGTCTTGTCAAGCGGCTCTGCGCCGTCGAGGGACCTCGCTGGATCCGGCTCCTCTATGCCTACCCGAAGAACATCACCGCGGAGCTTCTCGCCACGATGGCCCTGGAGGAGAAGATCTGCCGCTACCTCGATATTCCGGTGCAGCACATCGACGACAGGATGTTGCGCTCCATGAACCGCAAGGGCACCTCCGCCTTCATCCGGAAGAAGATCGCCGAGATCCGGCAGACGGTTCCGGGGGTTGCGCTCCGAACGTCGCTCATTGTCGGATTTCCCGGGGAGACGGAGGAGCAGTTCGAGCGGCTTCTGCAATTCGTCCAGGAGACGCGCTTCGAAAGCCTGGGGGTATTTACATACTCACCGGAAGAGGGGACAGAGGCGGCGGGAATGCCCGGCCAGGTGCCGGAAGAGGAAAAGGCACGGCGCCAGGGCCGGATCATGGAGGCCCAGGCGGCCATCTCGGACGAGATCAATCTCACGCGCATCGGGGCGGAGGAGGAGGTGCTCATCGAGGGAAAGACGGACAAGGCCGATTTCCCTTTTTACGGCCGGACACGCTTCCAGGCCCCGGAAATCGACGGGATCACGTACGTGCGCGCCAGGAAGCTCAATGCGGGTGACATCGTCCGCTGCAAAATCACCGCGGCGGAGCTTTACGACCTGTATGCGGAAAAAGCGGGCGACTGAAGGTCGATACCCGCTTGCGTGACAATTAATACCATGGTCTTCCTCTCCCCTCCGTGGGAGGAGAACAAAGGATGTTGCACCTTTGCTTTAGGCCAGGCCGAGCTGCTTCCTTCTCTTCTTTTCATCGCCCTCCATGCAGCAGCGCTTGTATTTCTTGCCGCTCCCGCAATGACATTGCTCGTTGCGGCCGGTTTCCTCTCTTTTCGCGGTATTCCCACCCGCACTGAACAGTTTTTCCAGAAATTTCATCGCTGCCTTTCCTCGTTGCGGTATCGGATCGTGTCGCCCGCCGCCGTTTAGTGATCAGGCCGGATCCTTCGGGGGACCCACCTCTATGATTTCGATGTCGAAGACCAGGGTCTTCCCGGCAAGAAAGTGATTCAGGTCCATCTTGACCACTTCGTCGAGGATCTCGAAGACCTCGGCGGGGATCTTGTTTCCCTGCGGGTCGATGAGCTCGATCATCATCCCCTTCTCGATCTCCATGCCGTCGGGAACCGTGTTTTTCGGAATGTCCACGATCAGCTCCACCTGACGGGGGCCGTAGGCAAATTCGGGCGCAATCGTCACGGTCTTCTTCTCTCCCACGGTCATGCCAACCACGGCCTCATCGAGCCCGCGGATGATCTGCCCGCTGCCGACGGTGAACGTGAGGGGCCGCCGCCCGGACGAGGAATCGAAGACCTCGCCGTTCTCGACCTTGCCCGTGTAATGGACGCTGACCAACTCCCCCGATTGGATGGCTTTTTTCATCGCTCTTCCTCCCCAAAAAAAATCCACCGGCCGCTACGGAGCCCGGTGATCTTGTCTGCGCCACAAAAATCGTTTTCGATGGATCTTCGACCCTCAAAATCCCTTGAGGTTCTGTCGGTTCGGTTATATATAACGCTTTGACGGGAAAGTGAAGTTCTTTTTATCCCGGAAAATCCCGAAGCCAAAATCCCTGCGGGAAGGCCGCATCCCTTATCCAGCCATGCAGTTACAGCAGTTTCAGATTGAAGAACGCCTCAACAGCCTCACCCACGGCACGGGGGCTCTCCTGAGCGTTGCGGGGCTCGGTGTGCTCGTTTTCCTTACGTACCGCAACGGCGCGATGCTCCCTCTCGTGAGCTGCAGCATCTTCGGCGCGACCCTGGTGCTCCTCTACACGGCCTCGACGCTCTACCACTCCGCCCGCTCGCCGAGGTTGAAGCACGTCTTCAAGATCGTCGACCACTCGTGCATCTACCTGCTGATCGCCGGGACCTACACGCCCTTCACGCTGGTGACGCTGCAGGGGGGCTGGGGATGGACGCTGTTCGCCCTGATCTGGGCGCTTGCCGCCGCGGGAATCGCTTTCCAGATCTTCTTCGTCTACCGGTTCAAGATCCTGGCCACGATCGCCTACGTCCTGATGGGCTGGCTTGCCGTCTTCGCCGTCAAACCCCTCATCGACGCCCTGCCCGCCGGAGGGTTCGCCTGGCTTTTGGCCGGGGGGATCGTCTACACCGTGGGCGCCCTTTTCTACCTCATCAAGAGTCTCCCCTACAACCACGCCATCTGGCACCTCTTCGTGCTCGGCGGAAGCACCTGCCACTACGTGGCCGTCCTGCTCTACGTCGTGCCTGTCTCAGGCGGTTGAAAGACGCTCATCTGCTGCGTTGCCCTCGTCCCTCGTCGCTCAACGTACGGACAAAGTACGCCTCGCTCCTCGGGATGTCGGGCGCCTTGCATCTGAACGTCTTTGAACCGCCTTTAATTTCCAGAACTTCATCAAGACGTGCCTGCTCCGGTTCTGATGAGGGCAAGAATAGTTTAGTGAGGTATCAGGAAAGCGGTGATCAAGCGCTAGGAGAATGTTACACTTACAAAGCGTTGGTGGTGACGGGCTATCGCAAACGAGTATTATGGATTGAATGAGAGTAACGAATAAGCTCAGGCGCGCCGCTTTTTGGCGTCGCCTGGAGCGCCTTGTTATGTGTTCTTAATATCTTGCGCATTGATTTATCTATAAGCGTCTTTTCCTTCTTTCGCCATACCGCTCAAACCAAGATGCCCTGTTCGTGTGAACAAGCACATCATTTTGGTTCCGAATTTTTATCCTGTTCTCCCGTTCTTTCAGTTCTTTGTGAAGCGGAAGAATTGTATCTCTGACAGTCTTGTCGAATTCATAATGGTTATGTATTTCAATAAACAGTTGTCTTGGAAAAGGCCATATGTAGGCTACGGTAGGTAATATCTTAGGAAATAGAAACCATAGAATTGACTGCTTTGGATCCTTCGTCTCTTGAAGATCAAAAAATACTGGCCAATTACTGTCACGCCATACTTTCAAAAGTCTGCATTCGTCGGGAGAGGATACTCGTCGTATTTGTATAGCCGGGTTGTTAGTTACAACAGTACTTTTGCTTATTGCATTTTCAAATTGTGGTTTGTCCGTTTTTCGTCTAGTCCCATCCACAACCCAAACAAGTTTGGAATAAAATGCTTCTCGTGAACGACGCTCTTCTGGATCCAGAAAGGAGTGTTGGAATTCCAACACCCATCCGGTCTGGGTTTTTACATCAGCGATGTGCTTTTCACCGCTATTTTCATCAGGACAAACTATTTCTTGCCATTCCTTTGGGAAGTGATTTTTCCATGCTCGGTGCCAGTCGGTTTCATTTTCCCACCACGGGTCACAGTTGCGGCTTCCCTTATGTGCCCAATGATTAACTTTAATCTCTCCACACTTCGAAATTAATTCTGCGCCGCAAATCGGACAAAGGCCCTTTGCTCCTTTAATAGCCTCAACTTTATAACCGTTATTAAGTGCGAATTTCATTTTATCAATCTGATCAATTTCTTACACATAACACCAGGGTCACCGGGAGGCGAGCGCCTTTTCTCGCCGATTCGGTGCACCCAGTATCCATTGACTGTGCTTACCTCCATACAATGCGTTGTTCTGAAGCCTAACGTAGCGTTTAGCCGCGGGCACGCTTGCCGGCCCGGACTGGAACGTTACAATTGGCTTTAGCCTTGCCACTGCAAGGGCCGAAATGCAAGCGTGATCCGTCGGCTACAACGCCTGGTTAGGCGGTCCCGTCCTCGAACTCGATGACAACTGGACAGTGGCCACTGAGTTCTTACGCTTCGTCTCGATCGAACACTTCTACCGCCAGTGCTCGATCGAGAAGGTCGGCGGTGACGAAGACATAGTCGTTCTGCCATGGAAACGGGGATCGGTCGTGCCGCTGAGTCTGTACGTGGCGACATGCCGCCCCGGCTCGACAGTCGCAACCGGGCAATGGACCGTCACTGCGCACGACCACGTTGTGGAAGCCCAGCGTTTCGAACCGGTTCAGCAGGTTGAGGTCGCGCGCGAGGCATTCCTCGTGCCGCCCTCTGAGAAACGCCCGATGTTTCGACGACCACTGCGATGTGATGTTAAGATCACCCGCGATCACCATCCGCCTAGCGCGGCGTTCATCTATCAGTGGCGTGAGATCGCTGAGAATTCGGTGCACGGTGCAGTCCGCATAGCCGTGGTCGATGATTCCGTATACGGACACCACGAGCAAAGGTGTCGCACTTTCGATCTCGGCGATGGCAACGCTACCAGGGAAAGTCCGGAGCACTGGATTGGGATCTGGAGCGAAAAGGCTCACGGCCGAATCAATTGCGCGAAGAGACGGACCGAACGAAACAACCGCAGAACCCCAGCCGAGGTCCTTGGGTTTCTCGCCACGCTCATCCCGAATTCCGCCCGTTCGATAGACAACGCCCGAATAATCTCCAGCAGGCCGAGCTTCTTGGAGAAGCGCCACGTCCGGACGCACCTCACTCTGGAGATAGTGCCAAGCGCGGCTCCTGAGTTCCGGCGACCGGCGCCAGTGGTCCATGTTCCAGGTCGCGAGTCTCATGTCTTAACCTACCTGACTGATTTCCTGTCCGCCTAACATCTATATTCTTGGTTGGTTTTTTTCCGACATTTAACGGAATCGTACTCTGCTTTAATCAGAGCTTCAAGAGAAACAACATTATAGAATCAGCTACGTTGAAGATTCGATGCTTGGCTTTTGATCTTTATTACCAGGAAATGCCAAGTTGGTATATCAAAGGAAGTTTGTCCAACCTAAAGAAAACCGACGCTATGAATACTGCTCAAAATGTTGCATTCTGAAGGAAATGATCAAGAACAAGATAACAGGAAGCTGTACGTAACATCATCTGTTTTTCTTATGGATTCTGGTTTGTTAGGTCCTGTTTCCGGTACAGGCAGGATACCGACCGATGCGGGTGGAAGCCTTCCAGGGAATCGGGCAGTTGCTCCTTCCGGCCGATGACGAGATAACCGCCCGGCACGAGGCTGTCAACAATGGCCGGCAAGACCGCCTTGACGATTTCATCCCGGTAGTAGGTGAGAAGGTTGTTGCGGAGAAAGAGGATATGGAAGCCCCGTTCGGGCGGTGCATCGACCGTGAGGTCGTGGACCTGCCAGCGGATGCCTTCCCGGAGTTCATCGGCAACCCGCAAGCTCGCCCGCCCGGCAGGCCGGAAGAAACGGGCCCTCGCATCTGCAGGGACCCGGGAAAGTGCCCCTGCGGGATAAATGCCTTCGATTGCCCGTTCCAGGTAGGCAGGATTGACGTCGGTGGCCCGGAGATCGAGGGCTGGCATGGCGC
This sequence comes from uncultured Syntrophaceae bacterium, assembly GCA_964619035.1. GTDB lineage: Bacteria > Desulfobacterota > Syntrophia > Syntrophales > UBA2192 > UBA2192. Next base: position 28,413 of record CAZUBX010000032.1, read on the forward strand.
CCGTCTTTTCTGCAAGGAGAGCCCACAGGATTCGGAAGCTGTAGACTTCCTGCCCCAGGGCACAGCCCGCCGACCAGGCCCGCAGCCCCCCGGGATGATCTGCGATGAGCGAAGGGAGAATCTCCTCTTCCAGGATCCGCCACAACGGCCCGTCGCGGAAAAAGCGGCTGATGGAGACGTCCATGAGGCGCCGGGCTTCCCCTTCCGCAGCCCCGTCGGTGTCGAGGCGCTCGAGATAGGCCTTCATCGAGGGGCATCTCAATGCCTGCATGTGCCTGACGATGCGCTTCTGCACCCCCTTTCGCACCTTCCGGTACCCTTCGGGGGAGAGAGCAAAGCGCTCAAGCAGGGCGGCAAATTCACTTTCACGCATCGATCTCAATGGCCTTTCAGTTCCACATCTACTTTTTGTGACAGATAAAGAAAGAGGGTTTTCAATTTTCCCGGAGGGATTATAATATAAACGAATCCATCGTGCAAAAGGAGGGAACCCTATGGAGATTACAAGCAGCGCCTTCGGCAGCGGTGAGATGATCCCGGCAAAATTCACCTGTGACGGGGCCGACTTCTCGCCTCCGCTGGAGTGGTCGGGAAGCCCCGCAGGCACCAAAAGCTTTGCCCTCGTCTGCGACGACCCCGATGCGCCCATGGGGATCTGGGTACATTGGGTGATCTTCGACATCCCGCCGTCGGCAACCATGCTGGGCGAAGGGATCACGCGGGAGAAGGACCTGCCCGGCGGAGGGACGCAGGGGATCAACGACTTCCGCAAGATCGGCTACGGGGGGCCCTGCCCGCCGAGCGGGACGCACCGGTACTTCTTCAAGCTCTACGCCCTGGATGCCATGCTGGCCCTCAAGCCGGGAATCACGAAGGACCAGCTCCTGACGGCCATGCGGGGGCACATCCTCGGCGAAGCGCAGCTGATGGGCACGTACCGACGCTGAAGCGGCAGGCTAAAGGCCAAAGGCTAATGGCATTGAAGATGGATTTGTTTTAGGCCCTTCGCCGTGTTTGGTTTATGAGCGAGCCATCCTACCTGAAACTCTATCGCGAAGGTGTGCTGCAGGAGCGCGCCCGTAAGGCCGTGGAGCGCCTGAGGGAATGCAGGCTCTGCCCCCGGGAGTGCGGGGTGAACCGCCTGGAGGGCGAGCAGGGCGTCTGCAAGACGGGACGCAAGGCGACCGTGTCGAGCTTCGGCCCTCACTACGGCGAGGAATCGCCGCTGGTGGGCTCGCACGGCTCGGGGACCGTCTTCTTCAGCTCCTGCAATCTCCTTTGCACTTTTTGCCAGAATTATGATATCAGCCACCTGCGGGAAGGCGCGGAGGTCGAGCCGGGCAAGCTCGCCGCCGTCATGCTTCACCTGGCCCGGGGCGGATGCCACAACATCAACGTTGTCACCCCGAGCCACGTCGTCCCGCAGATTCTCGAAGCGCTGATCCCGGCCGTCGAGGGCGGGCTGAACGTCCCCCTGGTCTACAACACCGGCGGGTACGATTCCGTCGAGACGCTCACGCTCCTCGACGGGGTCATCGACATATACATGCCCGACTTCAAGTTCTGGGACGATGAGTGGGCGAGACGGTTCTGCCGCGCCGCTGACTACCGCGAGCGCGCCATGGAGGCCCTGCGGGAGATGCACCGGCAGGTGGGGGATCTCGAGATCGACGAAGCCGGTGTGGCCACCCGGGGGCTTCTCGTCCGGCACCTCGTCATGCCCGACAATGCGGCGGGGACGGAAGGGGTCATGCGGTTTCTGTCCTCGGAGATTTCAAGACATACCTACGTCAATGTCATGGACCAGTATCGCCCCTGCTGGAAAGCCGAGAAGGACGCTGCGATCAACCGGAGGATCACCCGCAAGGAATACGAGCAGGCCCTGGAAGAGGCACGTCAGGCGGGGCTGTACAGGCTGGATGACAGGGTGAGGTCGCGCGTGGTAAGATTCTAAGGGACTGTTGAAGGAAGGGGATTCTTCACCCTCACCCCGCCCCTCTCCCCTCAAGGGAGAGGGAGATCAAGGAAGGTTATCTTTATATGCCGATTTTTGAGTTCCGTTGCGAGAAGTGCAAAAAACCCTTCGAGACCATCGTCTTCGGCAGTCAGGAGGTATCCTGCCCGAAGTGCAAGAGCAAGAAGGTCAAGAAGCTCATGTCCGCCTTCAGCCACTCCAGTGAAGGCAAGTTCACAAGCTCGGCAGGCGCGGGCTGCGGGAGCTGCAGCGCCACAAGCTGCGGCCCCTCCTGAGGGGGCTGATGAAACGGCCGAAGGTTTCGGCCGACGACAAAAGTGCCTGTGGCTTGCGGCTCCATTCAAGGATGACAGCCTGCATCGCCGGGACGTTTTGGACGAGGGGGTCCATTCTCATCGGGAATGGATCAACGAAAAAGAGAGGTGAATCGGTGGAAGAACAGAATTTTCTGCATACGCTGAAGCGGTCCCGAAAGGATCGCTGGCTGGGTGGGATCTGCGGGGCGCTGGGCACCCGGACGCCGGCCCCGTCGTGGGTATGGCGGATCCTGTTCGTGCTCTTCTTGATGATCTACGGAACCGGCCTTCTTCTCTACATCCTTCTCTGGATCTTCGTGCCGCAGGAAGCAGAACAGTGAAGAAGTGTCTGAGTGTCTGAGTGAAAAGGGTCGTTCCTTTTTTTCTTCACTCATACACTTTTGCACTTAAACACTTAGACACGATCCCTCTAGTCCCCAAACGGGACCTCATCTCTCTCCCCGTCCAGGACCTCGCGGACCTTTTTCAGCATGTCCTCGAGCCGGTAGGGCTTGGCCATGAACCCCGTGGCGCCCGCTTCCAGGATGCTGTGGACGGTCTGGGTGGCCGCATAGCCGCTGGCGATGAGCACCTTCACCGCCGGGTTCATGCGCAGGAGCTCCCTGAGACATTTCTCCCCGCCCATCCCCGGCATCCCCAGATCGAGAATGACCAGGTCGATGCGATCCCCCTGCCGGGTATAGGTCTCGACGGCCTCCTCGCCGCTTCGCACTGTGAGAACCGTGTAGCCGAACTGCTCGAGGGTGTTCTGGCCGATATCGAGAATGTCGGGCTCGTCGTCGACGATGATGATGGTCTCGGCACCGCGGTAGTCGCCCCTCTTGCGCTCCTCCTTCGCCGGGGCTGCCCCCTCACTGTCCTGGACCGGCAGGTAAACGCGGAAGGTTGTCCCTTTATCAAGATTGCTTTCGCACAGGATGAGCCCGTGGTGGCTCTGGACGATGCCGTAGACGATGGCAAGGCCCAGCCCGATCCCCGAACCCACCCCCTTGGTCGTGTAGAAGGGTTCGAAAATCCTCTCCAGGGTTTCCCGATCCATCCCGTGGCCCGAATCCGCAAAGGTGAGCTCCACGTAGGCCCCCGGCGTCACGCCCACGTGGTTGCGGCAGAACGCCTCATCGAGCTGAACGTTTCGCGTCTCGATGACGATCTTTCCGCCGTCGGGCATGGCGTCTTTCGCGTTGATGCCCAGATTGAAGAGCACATGTTCGAGCTGCACCGCGTCGCCGTTGACGGAGGGCAGCTCGGCGGCCAGCCGCAACTCCGCCGTGATCGATTCCGGAATGGTCCTGGCCAGCGTCTTCTGGGCCTGGCGGACCACCTCGTTGAGATCGATGGGCTCGAGACGGCTCTCCTCCTTGCGGCTGAAGATGAGCAGTTGCTTGGTGAGGGCTGCCGCCCGCTTGACGGAGCGCTCGATCTGCAGCAGCCATCCCTGTTCGGTGCGGTCCCTGTCGCCCCGCATCATGAGCAGCTGGATATAGCCCGAAATGCCTTGCAGGTGATTGTTGAAGTCGTGGGCGATCCCGCCGGCAAGGGTCCCGACGGCCTCCATCTTCTTGGCGTACAGGAGCTGCGACTCAAGATCCCCCTGCCTTGTCGCATCCTGAAGCAGGCAGAGCACGGCAGGCCGATCCTCCCAGCTCACGGGGACGAACCGGGTCGTGGCCTGAAAGACCTCGCCCCCTTTGCGGATGACGCCAAAGGTGATCGAATCCAGTGAGGTCTCACCGGCCAGAACCTGCCGGTAAAGGGCAAAAACCCGGTCTCGATCGCAAGAATCGATGAATTCGGTGAAAGGGCCCGAGGCAAGCTCACCTGCCGAATACCCGCCGATATTCGTTGCGGCGGGATTGACGGACTTTACCGTATCGTCCTGGACAAGCAGCACAGCTTCCTGGACCCTGTCCACCAGGAACCGGTACTTCGTTTCCGAATCCTTCAGTTCCCGGGCGAGCGTGGCAAATTCCTTCTCCACCTCCTCGAGATAACGGACGCGCTCGCGAAGCGCCGCAAGCTCCTTCATGTGCTGCTCTCTTTCGGACTCTGTCACCGGATCACTCCTCCCGTCCTTCCTTCTGGTCCCGGTCCCGGGCCGACTGTTCCCGGATCCTGCGCCATTTCGTCAGACGCTCGTGGACAAGCTTCTCGTATCCGCGATCCGTGGGCGAATAGTAGACCTGCCCTTGGAGCTTCTCCGGAAGATGGTCCTGGGGCACGACGGCCTCCTCGTAATCGTGGGCGTATTTGTACCCTTTGGCATAGCCGAGATCGCGCATGAGCCGCGTGGGCGCGTTGCGGATGTGCAGGGGCACGGGCAGGGTCCCCGTCTCGCCGATGGCGGACTTCACCTTGCCCCAGGCGCGGTAGACGGCATTGCTCTTGGGAGCCGTGGCAAGGTAGACGGCCGCCTGCGCCAGCGAAAGCTCGCCCTCCGGCAGCCCGATGAAATGGAAGGCCTGCATGGCCGCCATGGCCACCGTGAGGGCCATGGGGTCGGCGTTGCCGATGTCCTCGGAGGCGAAGCGGATCATGCGCCTGGCGATGTAGAGGGGATCCTCGCCCGCCTCGAGCATGCGGGCCAGCCAGTAAAGGGCCGCGTCGGGGTCGCTTCCCCGGAGGCTTTTGTGGAGGGCCGAGATCAGGTTGTAGTGCTCCTCGCCCGCCTTGTCGTACTGCAGGGCCTTGCGCTGCAGCGCCGTCTCGACCAGCGCCAGGGTGACGGTGCGCTCCGCGGCGTCCCTCCCGACCATGAGCGAGGCCGCCGCCTCGAGGTTGTTGAGGGCCGTTCGCGCATCGCCGTCGGCGGCGCGGACCATGTGGTAAAGCGCCTCGGGCTCCACCTCGATCGAGAGCCCTCCCAGGCCCCGCCGGGGGTCGCGGAGCGCCCGACGGAGGATCTCCGCAAGTTCCTCTTCGGTGAAGGCCCGCAGGACCATGACGCGGGTGCGGGACAGAAGCGGCGAGATGACTTCGAAGGATGGGTTTTCCGTCGTGGCGCCGATCAGCGTGATGAGGCCGCTCTCCACGTGGGGCAGAAAGGCGTCCTGCTGGGCCTTGTTGAACCGGTGGATCTCGTCGACAAACAGGATCGTTCTCCGGCCCGTTCGTTCGAGCTCCAGCCGGGCTTCTTCGATGACGCCCCGGATCTCCTTGACACCGGAGAGAACCGCCGAAAAGGTGGCGAAGTGGGCCTTCGTCTCGCCGGCGATGATGCGGGCAAGGGTGGTCTTCCCGGAGCCGGGCGGCCCCCAGAAAAGCATGGAAAAGAGGCGGTCCTCCTGGATGGCCTTGCGCAACAGCCCTCCCTTTTCCAGGATGTGGGATTGACCCACATATTCCTCCAGGGTTTCCGGCCGCATCCGGTCCGCCAGGGGGCGGGCATTTTTCAGTCGCTCATCGGGGGAGTCCATTCGCTCCATGAAATCCTGAAAATCCGTTTTCATGCCGCCCGGAAAGCCGGTAGCCGTCCCTGCGGGCGGCGAAAACATAGCACGTCTTGTAGCGAAAGACAATCTAACAGGGCTTTCAGAATCGGTGAACGTTGAACGGACAAAAGAAAATCCCCCTCTTTCCCCCTTTGATAAAGGGGGATGAAAGGGGGATTTGCTGTTGGCTGTTGGCTGTCGACTGTCGACTTCAGCCTACCGCTCGATGCACTTCGGGTGCTTCTCGATCGCCTTGAGGGCCCGATGAATCTCCTTGTCGGGCAGTTCGTAGGGCTCGA
>CAZUBX010000033.1:0-31297 GCA_964619035.1 uncultured Syntrophaceae bacterium
CGCGCTGCACATCGAGGGCTTCGACCCTGAAGACCCGCTTCACACCAGCGCGATCCCGCACCTTGCCGTCGATGGCGTCGTAGAACACCGTGCCCGCGCCCGATTCGAGGAGGTGGTCGAGGACCTCCCGTGCGCTCCGATAACGGAACGCCGCGCTGCCTTCCCACCCGTCGATCACCTCAAGCCCCGCCTGTTCCACTGCTTCTTGCAGATGGGCCCCGTCGCGCGGGAAATCGAAGGCGATGCGCTTCGTCAGCACGAGGGGCTCGCGCGCAACGAGTTCCGAGAAGATCTCGAACTCTCGACGCGGCGAGTTTTCCCGGTGTACGACGAGGGCAAGACGCCCTCCGGGCTTGAGGGCGCGCGAGGCGGCCTTGAAGAAGGGTGCAAGCTCGATGTAACCGAGAACCCACGTTGTGAAAACCAGGTCGATTGCTTCCGTGCGCGAAAGGGCCTCGACGGCGTCCTGCAGGATGAAATCGACGGGAGCGAGCCCGAGGGCCGCGATACGTCTCCGGGCCTGTCCCAGCATTCCGGCAGAGATGTCGGCTGCCGTTACGCTTCCCCCGTTGCGGAGCCTTTCGGCAAGCAGCGCCGTTCCATAGCCCGAGCCGCATCCCGCCTCGAAGACCCGCTCCGACCCCTTGAGCCGCAAACGATTTACGAGATTCCTCACGGCCTTGCCCGCCACGGTAACCCAGGCGTCGTCGTAGCTTGTGTGCACCCGGTCGTAGGCCTCGGCCAGCTCCTCGCGACCCGCCGTCTCGAGGGAGCCTTTCCGAATCCGGAAGAAGCGGGGCAGCGCATGATTCTGCGGCAGGTGATCCTGGCAGATGCGCTCGGAGACCTCTGGCGGCACGGGGAATGGGCCGCTCCCGGCATGGGGGGTGAGCGTGCGGCCGACGCAGGCGGGCCGGGGCCGGGCAAAGTGTCTTCCCATGTGCTCCAGGATGCCCTCCAGGGGCTCGCGGGTGACATTGCCGAATGAAAGGGGCACGAGGTTGCAGGGGCACAGCTCGCCGCTGCCGTCGATGTAGATATGCGTCAGGCCCGCACCGCAGCCGAAGGCGTCCTTGCCCTCGAGGTAGGTGAAGGTTGACAGGACCGGGAGGTCATCGCGCCGGGCGATTTCCAGCTGGTAATCCCGGATGAGCTGCCGCCCGGCGTTTGTCAGGGCGACGTCCTTGCGGCCGGCAAGGCGGCCCGTCGCGCAGGGCTCCAGGAGGTGCACTTCCAGGGCCCCCGATTTTTTCACGAAGTGCATGAAGGCCATGAACCGCTCGCGCTCCAGGAAATCGCGGGTGCCGACGGATACGACGTAAGGGTACAGGCCGGCCTCCCGGGCCGTCTCCAGGCCCTTCAGGGCGATGTCGAAGGCGTTTTTGCGGCCGCGCATCCCGTTGTGCTCGCTTCGATCGGCGCTGTCGAGGCTGATGCCGACGGCAAAGACGCCGCTGTCGCGAAGCTCCCTTGCCCGTTTTTTTGTGAGTTGCCACCCTGTCGTGCCCACGGTTATGCACGAGCGATCGTCGAAGCTGCGGCAGATCTCGGCGAGGTCTTTTCGCAGCAGGGGCTCGCCGCCCGTCAGGGTGACGATGACGGCGCCCAGGTCCTGGATCCTGGCGGCGAGCCGCTTCAGGGCGGCAAGGGGCATGTCCTCGGGGCTTCTGCCGGCGTTGTAACAGTGCCAGCAGCTGAAGGGGCAGCGGTTTGTCACGGCGAGGGTCACCGAGTAGAGCCGCCGGCCTTCGTCGCGCAGGAAATGATCGACAAGGTTGTCGAAGGCCCGGCCGGGCCAGGGCGGGAACTGGGTGTTGATGACCCAATGCTTGCCGAAGGGAATGGCCTTTTCGCCTTGCAGATAGGTTTTCAGGAAATCGGCCACCTGCGGATGAAGTTTCGTCAGGGGCGGGCGCGTCGCCATCTTGAGGAAGAAATCGTCACCGCGCATCGAATCCTCGCGAAAAATAAAGACCGAATCCATCCGGTCATGGTATGATAGGAATATCGATTGATGAAGCAGAATGCAAGCCGTTTAAGAGTGTCCGTCATTGCCGCAGGGCCGCCCTGCGAGCACGAATTTATGGAGTACAGGCTGTGACCCATGCTGTTGGGATTCTTCTGATCCTTCTGTTGTGCCTCACCCCGGCCGTGTGCGGGGCCTCTGTGGATGCGCCGCAGTGCCTCACGAGGGAATCCTCGGACTCGCTCGAGTTCGTGGCGGCGAAGGCGAAGCTATCCGAGAAGGAGCTTCTGGCGCGGCTTGTCTATGCCGAGGCGCTTTCCACCGGTTTCGGCGATGAGGCCCTCATGCACGAGGCCATCGCCTGGGGGGTCATCAACCGCGTGCGGCTGGCCGGGCGCTCCGAGAGCATGAAGAAGTCATACGGCAGCGGCATCCGGGGTGTCGTCTTCAAGAAAGGCCAGTTCAACCCGGCCGTCTCGCCGAAATCCCCCTTCTCCCGGGATTTTCTGTGTCCTAAGGAGCGTACGATCTGGCGGCTGGCCGTGGCGGCAGCCGGCAAGGCCATGGCCGGGGAGCGAAACCCCCTCATCCAGACCCCCTGGGAGCAGGAGCACAGCCTCTCGCTGGTCGTGAACTTCTACTACCCGAAGTCCATGCAGGCCAAGGGGCCTTACCCCCCCTGGGAGGGGGGCGGGGGCCTGGAGTTCATCGGTGATGTGATGATCGGCGACAAGCTTCTTCCCGCCGAGCAAATCCGCTTCTACCGCCTCGCCCGCCCGCCGGCGGATTTGAGGTGAGGAGCAATGGAATGATGGAGTAATGGAGCATTGGGTTTCGGGAGGATCGGAGATTCTCTGGTACCCATTATTCCAATATTCCAGTACTCCAATACTCCTCAAAAAACGCCTCCCAAGCTCCCCGCGTAGCCCGTCATCTCCACGTAGCCCTCGCAACTCACCGGTTTTCCCGCCGATGAGCCCTTTCCGTCGATGGCGCCTTCCCAGTAGGTCACACCCGTCGAGCCCGAGGTGTTGAGCTCCTGGGCCGCCACAAGCGGCGCAAGCTGAAGATCGAGGCCGGCCGCGGGGATGCGGATTCGCCAGCGGTTGGGGTAGGTGCCGTTGCTTTTGGGACTCTTCCAGGTCCCGAGGACATCCAGGTTGATCTCGCCCCGTTTCAGGTGACGGGACTTGCCGTCGGGATCCACGAGGGTTCCCGAGGACTCCTTTTCCACCGTTCCGTCCTTCTTTCGGAGAAAGAACAGCATCAGGTCCCGGCCGTCGGAGAGGTGAATCGAGAACCAGTCCCACCCGACCTGGTCCTTGGAAAGCACATTGGATCCGAACTCCTGGTCGAACCAGCTCGTCCCTTCCACCGCTACGGGCATCTGCGAGTCGGGGGTCCTGATTGTCCCCCTTGTCGCCAAGTCCGTGAAGGAGTAGTAGTAGGTGGCCTGGCCTTCCCCCGGTCCCTTGCGGCTGAGCCCTTTTTCGCCCTGGAGGATCAGGTGCTTTCTCGGCTTGAGTTCCAGGGCAAGCTCCATCTCGCCGTGGTGAGCCCGGATGAAGATGCGATCCCCCTGCATCTTCGCCGACCAGCCGAGGTTCCAGACGTTCATGCCGTCCGTCGCGGCCCCGGAGAGTCCCGGGCCGGATCGGGTGACCTGCTCGGCGAAGTGGAACTTTTCGTTGCGAACGTCAGTGACGGCAAAGTGAGCCGGGTAGAGATCGCGCAGCGACCAGGGGTTTCCCGGGTCCGAGGGCTTGAGCCGTACCCCCTGACGGAAGAACGTGAGCTGGTAGCCATAGCGGTTTCCCGCCCCGTCGCGCAGATTCCCCGTAAAGTACCACCACTCGGTGCGAAACTCCGGGTGCGCCCCGTGATCCCGGGGAAAGCTCCACGTGCGCGGCCCTGTCGCCTGTCGCCACTCGTCGGCGGCAAGCGCCGGCGTGCAGGTGAACGCTGTAAAAACAACGAGCAGTATGATGATGAATGGGCGCATAGGCAAGTTCGAGTTCAATTAGTTCAGTTTGTTCTATTGGTTCTATTAGTTTGGGAAAAAGAGAATTCACTCTCCATTGGTTCAGGAAAATGAAGATTGCCACGCCTCGCGAGGCTCGGCTCGCAATGACTATTTTTTATTATTCGCCGCTCTGCGGCGCGAACTAACGAACTAATAGAACCAATAGAACTAACGGAACGTTTTTTCACTCTTCACGGATTTGCATCTGCGGATAAGTCCGCATTACCTTCCAGATCGGGTAGAGAGCCGCGCCGACGCTGGCGGCAAGGGCCGTTGCCGCCGTGATGGCGTAAGGCTGCCAGTCGGGGTAGTAGAAGATCGTCCAGTTGAAGCTCCTCAAATTAATGACGCGGATCAGAAGAATCGCCAGGATTGTCCCAACGCCGGAGCTGAGCACGAAGCTCACGAGCCCCATCCCGATGGCCTCCAGCAGCGTCATGCCGGCCACCTGCCCCGTGGAGAACCCGAGTGCCCTCAGGATGCCGAAATCGCGCTGCCGCTCGATGAAGAGCGTCATCAGCGCCCCCGTGATCCCGAAGAATGCGATGACGATGGCGATAACCCTCATGGAGCGGGTCACGGCAAAGGTGCTGTCGAAGACCTCGAGGATGTTGCTGTGAAACTGCTCGCGGGTGAAGGCCGGCAGGCCCCGCGACAGGGCCCGGCTGCGGACATCGTCGAGGATTTGCTTTCTCCGGGGCTCGGCCGGGTCGATGAAAACGGCAATGCTGTTGATCGTCCGGTCGCCGTAAAGGCCGATGTAGGTCTCGCGGTCCATCATGATCAGGCCGTGCTCCGTGGAGTAGTCGTAGAAGACGCCCTCGATGCGCAGACGGACGGGACCCGCTACCCCCTCGAGGGTGATCTCGCTGCCCGGGCCCGCCCCGGAGCTTCGGGCAAAGCTCTCCGAGACGATGACGTCGCCTTTCTTCACGGCCTCCCAGTGCTCATCGCCGCCTGCGACCCAGCCGAAACGGGCGAAGCGCTGGAGGACATCGGCCTTGATGCCTGCCACATGCACCGTGCGGCCGCGGTACAGGACAGGCACCTTACGGTAGGTGTCGACGCCGCCGATCCCCGGGATGCGCTTGATCTCCTCATAGAAGCCCTCGGGCACCTCCATGTCCGATGCGTTGGAGATGTACATGTCGCCGCGCAGCTGCGTGCCCATCCACCAGATGAGCGATTCGCGGAAGCTGCCGATCATGGAGCCCAGGCCGATGGACAGGGAAAGGGCCACCATGAAGGCGGCTACGGCAACGCCGGTCCGGCCCAGGTTCTGGATGATGTTGCCTGCGGCGATCCGGCCGGAAAGCTTCCCCATGCCGCCGAGCAGGCGACGCAGCAGCGGATGGGCGAGCACCATGATGACGCCCGTCAGCAGGCTCAGCCCGAAGAGAAATCCGAAGACGCCGACATAGGCCACGTAGATCTGCTTTGAAAAGAACGCGAGAACGATGATGCTGACAACCAGGATGAATACGCCCGCCATCGCAACGCGCCAGGCCAGGCGGCGGCTCTCTCGGTTTCCCGATCGCCCCCTCAGGGTGAGCACGGGGTCGACGCGGGTAAGCTCCAGCAGGGGCAGGAGGCTCCCCAGCAGGCTTGCCCCGAGTCCCACGATGACGCCGGCGGCCGGGATCCACCAGGACCAGGGCATGGGTGTGGGTCGCAGGAAGAAGTAGAGGCTGCTGATCGTGCCGCCGATGATGTCCGTCAGCACCCGGCTCAGGAGATAGCCAAAGACGCTGCCCATGAGCCCGCCGAGGATGCCGAAAAGGGCGATCTCGGTCAAAAAGGCCCTTGCAACTTCGCCCCGGCTTGCACCCAGGCTGCGGAGGATGCCGGCGTCGCGCCGGCGGCTCACGACGGCGAACATGGCCGTGTTGTAGATCAGAAACACGCTCACGAAGAGGGCCATGAGCGAGAGCGCCTCCAGGTTGAGCCGGAAGGCCCCCACCATGGCGCCGAATGTCTCCTGGCGCTGGCGTTTGGACTGGATCCGGTATCCCTCCTGCCAGCGGGAGACAAAACCGCTCTCGTCGGTGAGGATGAGATCGACGTGATCGATCTTGCCGGGCAGCCCAAGCAGCTTCTGGGCATGAGCGATATCCATGAGGATGAGGGGCTCGCCGGAGGGGTTGGGGAAGATTCCGATCACCTTGAGGCGGCCCCGGAGGGTGTTGAGTACGCCGCCTTTTGCAAGCCCGAGCCCTCGGGCAAGGTTCTCTTCGAGCAGGACGGCCCGCTCATCGGTGAGGAAGGCAAGGGAGTCCTCCCGCTCTCCGCCTGCGCGTTGCTCGAAGGGGGCCCGGGAGATCTCGGGCCGGATGGCCCGGTCGAGGAAGGGGTCGATGCCCAGGAGCCGGACGAGATCGCCGTTGGCGAGTTTCAGACGCCGCTCCACGACGGGGGCGAGGGATGCGACGGCAGGGTCGCCCACGAGTTCCCGCAGGATCGCTTCGTCCATGGGCCCCGCGAGCCGTTCGAGGGTGTGGGAGGATTTCCCGCGGAGAAATTCCACCGCCTGGGAAAAGCTGGAGAGGGCCGACTGGGCCGAGAGGGCCATGCCGATGACGGCGGCCACCCCGCAGGCGATCCCCAAAAGCTGCAACAGGCTGAGGCTGCGCCGCCGGTAGAGATAGCGAAGGAAGGATCGGGTAACGGTTCGCAAAAGAACCTCGGGCTAAAGGCGAAAGGTCAAAGGTTAAAGGTTAAAGGCTACAGGATACAGGATACAGGCGAAGACACCTTTATCCTTTTTCCTTGATCCTTTCACCTTGTTTAGTCGCATTTCTCGTCTTCCGTGATCACGCCGTCCACCATTTTGAGGATGCGGTCGGCGTACTTGCAGGCAAGGGGCGTGTGGGTCACCATGATGAGAGACATGGCCGACTCCCGGCAGCGCTCCGTGAGAATTTCCAGGATCTGGTTGCCCGTGACCGTGTCGAGGTTGCCCGTGGGCTCGTCGGCCAGGATCAGCGCGGGCTCCTTCACGATGGCCCTCGCGATGGCGATGCGCTGCTGCTCGCCGCCCGAAAGCTCATGGGGATAGCGGTTTTCTTTTCCCTTGAGTCCCACCTTTTCCAGGGCGGCGCGCGCGGCTTCAGGGTTTAGCTTTCCGGCCAGCTCGAGCGCGAGATAGACATTCTCGAAGGCCGTCAGGGTGGGTAGCAGGTTGAAGAACTGGAAGACGAAGCCCAGGCTGCTCCTGCGCAGCTCCGTGCGGCCTGCCTCGCCCAGGGTCTCCATGTTTTTCCCGTCGATTTCGATCAGGCCGCGGGTGGGGCTGTCCAGGCCCGCGAGCATGTTGAGAAGCGTCGTCTTGCCGGAGCCGCTTTTCCCGAAGAGGGCGAGCACTTCCCCGGGGGCCGCCTCCAGGTTCGCCCCGCGGAGGGCCTGTGTCACGACCTGTCCGTTTTCGTGGTATTCCTTCCAGAGATCGACAACTCGTACGACGGGCTCTTTCATGCAGGTCTATCCAGTCTATTCGGTCTATTCCGTCCAAATCCCCCCTGCCCCCCTTTACGAAAGGGGGGGAATCTTTTTTTCATCCCCATTTACAAAAAGGGGGACTCATTTATTCATCCCCCTTTGCAAAAGGGGGAAAGAGGGGGATTTTCTTGCCTTGGGCTTTTTACCTTGTCCCTGGTCCCTCATTCTCTTCCATCGGTCACTGATCACTGGTCACTGTTTGTCAGATATCCTTGAGGCGGAGGTTTTGCGGGGATTTTTCGTTGGCCTCGCCGAAGGCCTGCAGGCTCTGTGAAATCTTTTCCAGTTCCTCCGTCATGGCCACGGGGATCTGGTCCACGCCCCTGCGGTCCAGGGAATCCACGACGAATTTCACCGTCAGCACATCCGTGTCGCGGGCGGGCACGTAGGCGGCCTCGTCGCGGCCGTGATTGGCCGCCTCGATGAGGACCCCGCTTGCCCTGAGATCCTCCAGAATTTCCGCGGTGAGCCCCCTCGGGATCTCGAGGCTCTCCGAAATCCTCGTCGCCGTCAGGGGGACCTCGCCCTTGGCGAAATTCCGGCTCATGTGGTTGACGATCCGCAGGGCCAGCAGCCGTCGGAAGTAGCGGCTTGCCTGCCTCGCATCGGGTCCGTATTCGAGCGCATCGGCATTCTGGTGGATGCAGGAGATCTCGGCGCCGGCGAGCACGATGAGCCAGCTCAGCTGCAGCCAGGTGAGAAAGAGGGGCAGGGCTGCAAAGCTTCCGTAGATGGCGTTGTAGCCGGCAACGCCCACCTGGAACTTCACGTAGATCAGCTGGACGATGACGTACACGGAACCGGCGATGATCCCGGCGACAAATCCCGACTTTCGGTTCACCTGCCGGTTCGGCATGAAGATGTAGAGAAAGGCGAAGAGCACCCACATGATCACGAAGGGGGTGATCTTCAGGAAGAGGAGCACGACGGGGCCGAGGATCCCCATCACGTCGAATTTCTGCGTGATCGCGGCAAGCTGGGTGGTGACGAAGACGGTGACGCTTCCTGAAAGGACCAGCAGCACCGGCGCCACGAGCATGACGGAGAGGTAGTCCGTGATCTTACGCGCGAGAGCGCGTTCTTTTTTTACCGACCAGATGTCGTTGAAGGAGCTTTCGATGTTGCCCAGCACCTTGATGATCGTCCAGAAGAGCAGGATGACGCCGATCCCGGCGATGAGGCCGCCCTGCGTGTTCGCAAGCATCGCGTTGGCAAATCCGAAGACCTCCAGGAGGACCTCTTCCTGCCCGGGAAAACGCTCCAGGATCTTTTCCTGAAGGACTTTTTCGAAGGCGAAGCCCTTGGCGATGCCGAAGGCCATGGCGATGATCGGCACGATGGAGAGCAGCGTGAAGAACGTGAGCGCCGAGGCCCGGAGCTGGCAGCGGTGCTCCTGGAACGCGTTGGCGGCGGCCAAAAAGATCCGCAGGTACCGGATGCCGAAGGCCTTCGGTGGCGGCAGGCCTTTCGCGCGAATTCTCCAGATGTCTTCCTGGATAAACTTCTTCGGCTTGGCGATCATCTTGGCGTCCTTTCCATCGCAGGAAACGGTCGTGACGAGCTGGCCTTGTTTTTCGTTTACGGGCTTCATGCCCCGAAACGTGCTTCGCATGTGTCATTCCCGCGAAAGCGGGAACCCATATGAAGACTGGATTCCGGATCAAGTCCGGAATGACAGGAAACCATTCGCCGAATCCGGAAGCCTGATGCCTGTATTTCTAACACAGCATGCGCCGAAGGTAAAGGGCCGGCCGCGTCGCGGCGGTTAAGTTTCAAGCCTTAAGTGTCAAGCGAAGAATGAGATAAGCAAGGAAGATTGCCACGCCTCGCGAGGATCGTCTCGCAATGACTTTTTTACTCACTTAAAACTTAACACTTGAAACGTAAAACTGATTATGAAAACTTAAAACCCGGCACTGCGTGGCGCTGAACCCATTGAACTAATAGAACCAATGGAACTAATTGAACTGGATTTTAATAGTTCTCCGCCATGACTTCATAGTAAGCCTTCGGATGGCTGCAGGCGGGGCACTCCGCCGGGGCCTCGGCGCCTTCGTGGACGTATCCGCAGTTGCGGCAGTGCCATTTCACGGGGGATTTCTTTCGGAAGACCTCCCCGTTCACGATGTTGGCCAGCAGTTTGCGGTAACGCGCCTCGTGAACTTGCTCGACCTCGGCAATCTCGCGGAAGGAATCGGCGATCTCCGGGAAGCCCTCCGCCCGGGCGACCCGCTCGAAAGCGGCGTACAGGGTCGACCACTCGAGCTTTTCACCGTCCGCGGCGGCTTCCAGGTTGGCCGCGGTGCTGCCGATGACGCCGGCCGGGAAAGCGGCGGTGATCTCCACCTCGCCGCCTTCGAGATATTTGAAGAACACCTTGGCGTGCTCCTTCTCGTTTTCGGCCGTCTCGAGGAAGATGGCCGAGATCTGCTCAAAGCTTTCCTTTTTTGCAGCGCCGGCGAAGTAGGTGTAGCGGTTGCGTGCCTGGGACTCGCCGGCAAAGGCGGCGAGCAGATTCTTTTCCGTCTGCGTTCCCTTGATCGATTTAGCCACGATGTCTCGTTCCTTCCCGTTTGCGGGGTGAGTTGAAATGCTATGCTCGGAGTAAGATAACGCATGCCCGCGACAAGTCAAGAAACTTGCAGAAAAGGAAGCACCCACTTTTTTTTGCCTGACCCATCTCAAAGAAATGGACCTGCGGCCCTTGTCTCGGTAAAATACCGCTGAGATTGGGAATACGGAAACGCCTCTGCCGTAGAAAACGGGTATAGGGTATAGGGCAATCAGGAAACATTCTTTCACATCCCCTTTACCCGGAACCCTGGACCCTGATGTAATCGGAGAAAGGATCAACCATGAAGAAATCAGAAGATCGGGGGAAGTGGATCGAGTCGATCATCCGTAACTGGGTCAACACCTCGCCGGAGAACACGCTGGGCAACGAGGCGAATGACAAGGCCTGGGACGAGCCGCTCGTGGGATTTTCCCGAGGCGACGACGCATACTGGGAATCCTTCAAGGAGCACGTGGGCCCCTTCCACTGGACGCCAGCCGAGGCGTTCATGATGGCCTTCCCGAACGGCAACATTGCCCCGGAAAGGCTCACGATCGTGAGCTGGGTTCTTCCCCAGACGAAGACCACGAAGATGGAAACACGCAAAGAAAAGACCTACCCGCCCGAGAGTTGGGCCAGGGCACGGTTCTTCGGGGAGGTGGTGAACGAGAAGCTCCGCCGGTACATCCTGGAGGAATTGAAGAAGAAGGGCATCCGGGCCGCGGCGCCCACGATGCTGCCCCAGTGGTCGCGGATGGCCTCGGACAAGTTCGTCTTTGCCTCGAAGTGGTCCGAGCGACACGCGGCCTTCGTTTCGGGGCTGGGGACCTTCGGGCTCTCCGACGGCCTCATCACGCCCCGGGGAAAGGCCATGAGGGTCGGATCGGTTGTGGCCGAGATGGAGATTCCCGCAACGCCCAGGCCTTACAAGGGACACCAGGACTACTGCCTGTGGTTCAGCCAGGGGAGCTGCAAGAAGTGCGTAGGGCGATGTCCCGTGGGGGCCCTCTCCGAGAAAGGGCACGACAAGATCCTCTGCTCGAGGCACGTCCACGAGACCTGCAAGGCCTATATCGTGGAGCACTTCGGCTTCGAGGGCTACGCCTGCGGCCTCTGCCAGACGGGGGTTCCCTGCGAGTCTAAGATTCCTGTGAAGTCTGACCTGAATTAGCGGGTCCTGCCGCCCGGCACTCGAAGGCCAGCAGGGCCGAAGGGAAGGGCGCCAGGGTCCGCAGGATCACCCCCTGCAGGAATGCGACGGCCACCCCGTAGCTTGTGACGGAAACACCGGCTTGCTGTGCTTTTTTCAGCCGCGATAGCATCTCCTTGCGGTTGAGCATGCAGCCGCAGCAGTGGATGACAAGCTTGAAGTCCGCCAGATTTTCGGGGTAGTCCCGTCCCGCAAAGGTCTCGATCTCGATCTCCCCCCCCACATACTGACTCAGCCACCGGGGAATTTTCACCCGGCCGATGTCGTCCTCCGGGGCGTGGTGCGAGCAGGCCTCGGCGATGAGGACCCGGTCGCCGGGCCGGAGCGTCTCGATGACGGCGGCCCCTTCGGCCTGAAGCGCCAGATCACCCTTCTGCCTTGCCATGAGAATGGAGAACGTCGTCAGCGGAATCTCCTCCGGCACTTCGGCACAGACCTTCTGGAGGGCCTGGGAGTCGGTGACGACGAGATCCGGCGGGCGCTTGAGGCTGTCGAGCGCGCAGAGCAGCTCCGGCTCCTTCACGACGAGGCAGATTGCGTCGCTGTCGAGGGCATCGCGGATCGTCTGTACCTGCGGGAAGATGAGGCGCCCCTGCGGGGCCTGCAGGTCGAGCGGCACGACGAGCGCCACGAGCCCCCCCGGCGGCAGCAGGCCTGCGATCAGCGAGGGCGCCCTGAAGAAATCCTCCGGGGCCAGCTTCTGCAGCAGGCCCTGGAGGGCCTCCATGTACTCCTGGCGTTTGAGCGGGTCCTTGCAGGTCAGGGCGATGACGCTCCCCGCCTTCCCCCGGAGCTTCTCCAGAAAGGAAGAGGACGGTTTCTCGCGGTCGATCTTGTTGACGGCGACAAGGAGGGGAAGCCTGCGCATCTTCGACTCGTCGACGACGCTCTCCTCGAAGTCCGTCCAGATGCCCGGCTCCGTCACGAGCAGCGCCACGTCAGCCCGGTCGAAGACCTTCTTCGTTTTCTCGATTCTCAACTCGGCGAGGGCCGACGTGGCGTCGAGCCCTGCCGTGTCCATGATGAGGACGGGTCCCAGCGGCCGAAGCTCCAATGCCTTTTCGACGACGTCCGTCGTCGTTCCCGCCACGGGCGACGTAATCGCGATGTCCTGCCCCACGAGAAGGTTCAGCAGGCTCGACTTGCCGACGTTGGTCCGCCCGAAGATGGCGATGTGGATCCGGTTGGCTTTGGGTGTCTGGTCCATCATGAGATAAGAGGTAACAGAAAAGAGCAAAGGATGCAATCATACAGGTTTTCCCACAACCTGAAACGAGAAGGGGGCCTGACAGAACGTCAGACCCCCTTCTTGCTTCAGTTGCTCAGATTTTTACGGGCGTCAGATCTCCGCATCGCAACGCAGGCAGCGAGACGCCTCCTTGATGGCCTGGTCCTTCTTGTAGCCCAGTTCGACCTCGACGAAGTTCTTCCGACGGACGTCGGCCTCGAGCTCGGGCATGAAGGCCTGCGGGCACTCCTCCGTCTCCTCGTCGACGACGAAGGGGATGTGGATCTGCTCCTCTGCGGGCGGCACCCAGGCCGGCTCGCCGTTTTGCTTCCGGATGAAGCCGTCGATGTCCTCGGCCGCCCCATGGCCCGCTGCGATGGCCTTGATGACCGTGCTGGGGCCCGTTACGGCGTCTCCGCCGGCGAAGTACTTCGCGCTGGTCGTCTGCGAGGGGATGTCAGCCTTCACATCGAAGCAGGACCACTTGTTCACCTTCACGCCGCTCTCGGCGGGCACAAAGGAGAGATCCGGCGTCTGGCCGATGGCGGCGATCACGGTGTCCACGCTCAGGGTGAACTCGGAGCCCTTGATGGCCACGGGTCGCTTGCGGCCGCTGTTGTCGAAGTCCCCGAGTTTCTGCCGCAGGCACTCGACCCCCGTGGCGCGTCCCTCCGACCCGACGATGCGGAGCGGCGCGATGAGGTACTCGATCTTGATGCCCTCGTGCTCGGCCGCCACGATTTCCTCGGCCGCGGCGGGCATGTCCTCGCGCAGGCGCCGGTAGAGGATCGTCACGTCGGCGCCAAGCCGCAGGGCCGTGCGGGCCGCGTCGATGGCGGAGTTGCCGCCGCCGATGACAGCCACCCTCGAGCCGAGGCTCTTCTTGCCGCTTTTCCAGCCTTCCTCGTCCCCGTTGTAGTCGCGGAGGAACTCGACGCCGCCCCAGACCCCTTTCAGGTCTTCACCTTCCACGCCCATGCGCTGGCTCTTGTGGGCGCCGGGGGCGAGATAGACGAAGTCGAACTTCCCGTTCATCTTCTCCCAGGGGATGTCGCGGCCCACCCGGGTGCTGCATCGGATCTCGACGCCCAGATTGCGGATGTCGTCGATCTCCTTGTCGAGAATGGTCCTCGGCAGGCGATACGAGGGGATGCCCCAGCTGAGCATGCCGCCCGGCGTGGGGAGCTCCTCGAAGACCGTCACGGAGTAGCCGCGAAGGGCCAGATCCCGCGCGCAGGTGAGGCCTGCCGGGCCTGCACCGACGACGGCGATTTTTTCCTTGCGGGTCACGCCGACGGGCCTGATCTGCGGCCGAGGCGCGTTGTCGGAGATGTAGCGTTTCAGGAACTTGATCGCCACGGGCTCATCCAGCAGGCCGCGGCGGCACTTGCTCTGGCACTGATGGTCGCAGACCCGCCCGCAGACCGACGGGAAGGGGTTGGTCTTCATCATGACCTTGTAGGCGTCCGCGAGCCGGTTGTCGCGGATGAGCGCCGCGTAGGCCGGGATGTCCATCCCGATCGGGCAGGTGTGCTGGCAGGGAGACTTGAAGAGGGCCGAGCAGACGGCGGCTCGGCACTTCTTGTCGCGGATGTGTTCCTCGTACTCGTTGCGGAAGTAGCGGATCGTGGAGAGCACGGGGTTCGGGGCCGTCTGGCCGAGGCCGCAGAGCGCCGAGTCCTTGATGACCGTCGCCATCGACTCCAGAAGCTCGATGTCGCCCTCCCTGCCCTTGCCCTTGCAGATGTTGGTCAGGATGTCGAGCATGCGCTGCGTGCCCTCGCGGCAGGGGGTGCACTTGCCGCAGGACTCGTCCTTGCAGAAATCCATGAAGAATCGCGCCATGTCGACGGCGCACTTGTCCTCGTTCATGACGATGAGACCGCCCGAGCCCATGATGGCGCCGAGCTCGGCGACCTTCTCGTAGTCGACGGAGGCGTTGAGGTGCTGGACGGGGATGCAGCCGCCCGAGGGCCCGCCCAGCTGGGCGGCCTTGAACTTCTTGCCGCCGGGGATACCGCCGCCGATGTCGTAGATGATCGTCCCCAGGGTCGTCCCCATGGGCACTTCGACGAGGCCCACGTTGTTCACGTCGCCCGTGAGCGCGAAGACCTTTGTTCCCTTGGATCGCTCGGTGCCCACGCTGGCGTACCACTCGCCGCCCCGCAGGATGATCTGGCCGATGTTGGCCAGCGTCTCCACATTGTTCAGAATGCTGGGCTTGGCCCAGAGGCCCGCCACGGCCGGGAAGGGCGGTCTCGGGCGGGGCATGCCGCGCTTGCCCTCGATGGAGGTCATCAGCGCCGTCTCCTCGCCGCAGACGAAGGCGCCTGCGCCCTGGTAGATCTCGATGTCGAAATCGAAGCCCGTTCCCAGGATGTCCTTCCCCAGCAGCCCCGACTCGCGGGCCTGTCCGAGGGCCACGTTGAGGCGGTGGATCGCGAGCGGGTACTCGGCGCGGCAGTAGATGTAGCCGTGCTTCGAGCCGATCGCCTTGGCGGCGATCACCATGCCCTCGAGCACCGCGTGCGGGTCCGCCTCGAGGACACTGCGGTCCATGAAGGCCCCGGGGTCGCCTTCGTCGGCGTTGCAGAGCACGTACTTCGTCTCCCCGGGCGAGCGCTGGGCGAACTGCCACTTGAGGCCCGTGGGAAACCCCGCGCCGCCGCGGCCGCGCAGGCCCGACTTGAGGACTTCCTGGACGATCTGCTCGGGCGTCATCTCGGTGAGCGCCTGGGCCATGCCGGCGTAGCCGTCGCGGGCGATATATTCCTCGATGTTTTCCGGGTCGATGAGGCCGCGATTGCGCAGAACCCGGAGGTCCTGGAGCGCGAAGAAGGGGATTTCCTGCATGGAGGGGATCCGCTCCTCCTTGCCCGGCTCCTTGTAGAAGAGCCTCTCGAGGGGACGGCCCTTGATGAAGTGCTCCTCGACGAGCTCGGGGACGTCTTCCGCCCGGATATTCATATAGATGATGCCGTCGGGGTAGACGACGATGATGGGCCCCTGGGCGCAGAAGCCGTTGCAGCCCGTCTCGACGACCTTGATCTCCTCGGCAAGGCTGCGCTTGTTGAGCTCGTCGACGAGGGCCTTCTTCATGGCGATGCTGCCCGAAGCGTGGCATCCTGTCCCCCCGCAGACCAGTAAGTGCGAGCGAAAAACTTTCATGAACTCTGTTCCTCCCCTCGAGAAATTCTACAGCAGGGAATGGGTTTTCGCTTCCCTAGCGAACGATTTCAGCCCCCTTCGCAAGCACGAAGGGCGTCTGGATCTCTCCTTCCAGGACGTGGCGCTTGAACACCTGCCGCATCTTCATTTCGTCCATCTTCTCGTACTTGATGGGCTCCTTGCCGATCACCTCGACGGTGACCAGGGGCTCGCGGCTGCACAGCCCCATGCAGCCCGACGTGGTGACATTGACGTCCGAAACGCCGGTCTCCTCAATGACGCGCATGAGGGCGTTGAGCACTTCGCGGGCACCCGAGGCGATGCCGCAGGTTCCCATGTGGACGGTCACCTTGGCCCGCTGCCCGCCCTCGCGCAGGGCCGTCTGGGAGTGGACCTTCTCCTTGATCTTCTTGAGATCTTCGATCTTCAATTTCGACATGTTGCTTACCTCTTTTCAAGGCTCGGGGCAGAAGGTGCGGGATGAAAGGTCAGGACGATCCGGTCTTTTGTTTCTTGCCCTGTACCCTATACCCTTTACCCTGTACCCGTTATTGGTAGTCATCCAGCACCGACTTCATCTTCTGCGTCTTGATCCGTCCGTGGACGTTCTCGTCCACGACGATGACAGGCGCCAGGCCGCAGGCCCCGAGGCAGCGGACCGTCTCGTAGGTGAACCGCCGATCCGGCGTCGTCTCGCCTTCCAGGACATTGAATTCCTTCAAGATGCTGTCGGCAATCGTTTTCCCGCCGCGGACGTAGCAGGCCGTGCCCAGGCAGACCCGGATCGTGTGCCTGCCGCGCGGCTTCATCGTGAAGAAGGAGTAGAAGGTCACCACCCCGTAAACCTGCGCCAGAGGCAGGTTCATCCTGTCGGCGATCCGTTTCTGGATCGGGATGGGGAGGTACTCCAGGGCCACCTGGGCCTCCTCCAGGACGGGGATGAGTCCGCCGGGCTTTCCCTTGAAGCGGGCGATGATCCCGTCCAGCTTCGCAACCTGCTCTGCGGTGAACTCTTTGAGTAAATCGCTGTTGCCGTTGTTCATGGAACTTCTCCTCTCTCAGGGGGTATCAGGCCGACGCCCCGATGGCGCTCAAGCCCTCCGTGATGTGCTCACGGAGAAAGCGAGTGACTTCGGGGTGACTCAGCGGCACATCCTCCAGTTCTCTTTTAATCTCCCTCGTGTCCAGCAGGTAGGTCCTGCCGTCCACCTCGTGCCGGTAGGTAAAGTCGCTACCGGGGGTTCCCACGACGATCGCGATCAGCGTGGACGCAATGTCGCCCATGGGCTGCCGGTCGAGATGGCTCAAGCCGAATTCGGCCTCGACCACCGTACCCGTTCCCGGTTTGGAGCGCAGGGTCATTCGTCCGCCGGTCCTCTCCGTCGCGTCGGAGAGCATCGGGAGACCCAGGCCGACCCGACGGACCTTTTTCGTCGTGTAAAAGGGGTCCAGGGCCCGCTGCCGATCCTCCGGGGTCATGCCGCTGCCGTTGTCCGTGATGCGCATCAGGAAGAGATCCTTCGCCGTGATCTCCCGGATCACGATGCGGACCCGCGTCGCTCCGGCGCGGACGGAGTTCTCAACGATGTCCAGGATGTGAAGCGCCAGCTCGAGCACTCTCTCACTCCAGGATGCAGCGGTCGCCTTTCTTTTCGAAGGCCATCCGAAGCTCTGACGTCGTGGCCTCCTCCAGAAGAACCCGCGTGATTCCTTTTCCGATGTCGGTGATGATGTGGGAATCGGAGGACTCGACCATCGGGAATCGCGCCAGCTGCGGGTAGCGGCGCCGCGCTTCGACGAGTCCCGTCCGGCGGGAGATCTCAAGGGCATCCAGGGCAAGACCGTCGGGGATAAACCCGAGCTGCCCGAGGATCCCGAAGCTCTCCCGGTCGATGTGGGCGGCGATGGCGAGCCCGCCGAGGCCATGGATCTCGCTGACGATCCGCTGCAGGGGAAGTGTCGTCGCCCCGATGAGGAGCCTCTCGCTCAGTTGCTCCACCTCGTCGTGCTCGTTGACAATGGCCTGGCAGCCGAAGAGCTCCTCGTTGTTTTTTCCGGGCAGGTGCCGGTAGACGAGCTCCTGCAAGGGGTTTAGATGT
Organism: uncultured Syntrophaceae bacterium; assembly: GCA_964619035.1. GTDB lineage: Bacteria > Desulfobacterota > Syntrophia > Syntrophales > UBA2192 > UBA2192. The sequence continues at coordinate 17,744 of CAZUBX010000033.1, forward strand.
TCTGGCTTGTCAAAGAGCGCGAGAACGTGCACCTCTTCGCTGCTCGTGATCTCCATGCCGGGAAAGACGGTGAGCCCCGTCCTTTCTGCGGCCTTGATGACATAGGGCACATTTTCGGATGCGTTGTGGTCGCAGATGGCGATGATGTCGAGGCGGCGCGCAAGCGACATGGCGACGACGGCCCGGGGGTACATGTCGAGCTCGGCGCAGGGCGAAAGACAGGTGTGGACGTGAAAATCACAGCGGAACTCCCTGATCATCCGTGGAACCCCTTGCGGGCCACTGCCGCCATCCCCGGGTCACGGCCTGCTGCGGCCGATCACGGCAAAAACCCCAAAAAAAAAGAACGTCCTTTTCGGCACGTCCCTCTACTACAAATTCACGGCTTGATCAATTGATATATTTTACCGACGATCTCAAAGGCCGGCAGGTCCGTGACGAGAATCGGGATGCCTTCGGCATTGGCCTTGGCGGCCGTGTCGTGGGCGGGCTCGCTTCCCTGGATCAGGATGATCCCGGCGATGTCCTTCAGGCTTGCCACGGCCACGATGTTCTGGTGCACCTGGCGGGTGATCCAGATGTCGCCTTCCTTGCTGTTGGCCATGACGTCGCTGAGCAGGTCCCCGACGTATCCCCCCTTGACTTCCCGCTTGAGGCTTCCCGCGGCGCAGGAGACCGTGAGGTTCAATTCACGAACGAGCGTTTCGAGCTCCATGGGCATTCCTTCCTGTTTCAGTCATGCGGGCCCGCCGCGCGGGCCTATCCTTGGTTGACGGGAGGCAGATCGGGGTGAAGGAGTTTCTGGACATTCATCACCATCATCGTCACGCACGTCCCGACACCCACCTCGGAGGTGATGATGAGATGGTCGGAGTACTTCTTCATGTTCGCCAGCCCCATGCCGGCGCCGAACCCCATCTCCCGGACGGCAGCCGTGGCCGTGGAGTATCCTTCCTTCATGGCCAGGTCGATATCCGGGATGCCAGGCCCTTCATCCTTGGTCTCTATTTTCACCGCGTCGTCGGTCACGGCCAGGGTGATCGTTCCCTTCTTGGCATAGGAGACGATGTTGATCTCGGATTCGTAGCAGATGATGGCGACCTTGCGCACGATGTCCTTCGGGACGCCGAGCTCTTTCAGGACGCTCTTGATCTGGCCTGATACGGTTCCTGCGTTCTGAAAGCTTCCGCCCTCCACGACGAAAGATTTCTCGAATTTCAGGGACTCCTGCATCTCTATATCTCGCCGCCGACCTTCTCGATACATCCCTTGATCCCCTTGGCGTGCAGCCGGCCCGACGTTTCGAACAGGATGTACCTCGTCGACAGGATGGGGATCTTCAGCTCTTCGGCGAGCTTGACGGTCTCCTCCGAGGGCTTCTTTCCGCGCACCAGGATAATCGCGGTGATATCCAGGATATCGGCCGTCCGGACCACCTGGGGGTTCGTGAGTCCTGTGAGCAGGAGGCTGTCCGGCTTGGCGAAGGCGAGCACATCGCTCATGAGGTCTGCGGCAAAGGCTGTCCTCACGGGTTTTTGCAATTGGTCGCGGCCGACAAGGACCTCGGCCTCCAGAATATCTTGCACCTCTTTCAGGGTCACAGCGTCCTCCTCTTTTCTTGAAAGCCGGCTCCTCGCACATGAGCAAGAATCGATGGAATAACCACGATATCGTTGGTTTGGTAACACAGGCCCGCGGGCGAAGTCAACAGGGAAGATTGCCCCCTCCTTCGGGCCTGGCGGCGCCGGCAGACCCGCAGGGAAAAAGAAAAAACGCATATTTCCCCTTGACAGGGACCGAAAGGAGGTGTAATGATGACCATCGGTCAGTTAATGACCATCATTCATGGGCGTACCCGGTGACCGGTCGGGGCGGACGACAGGGGGAGAGGCCTTGGGTTCCGAGCGCAGAAGAGAGAGGGAGAAGGAGCAGCGACGCAACGCCATCCTGCGGGCGGCGAGGAGGGAATTCTTTGAGAAAGGATTCCGGTCCGTCACCGTAGACAGCATCGCCCGGTGCGCCGAGTTGAGCAAAGGGGCGATCTACCTCTACTTCAAGAGCAAGGAGGAGATCTACGCCCAGATCCTGCTCAGGGACATCGACAAGTTCCACGACCGGGTGGAAACCCTGATGGACACATCGAAAAGCGCTTCCGACAATCTCCGCCAGTTTGCCGAGGTCTACACGGCATTTTTTCTCAGCGACAGGGAGCTGTTCCGGATCTTCATGAACTTCATGATCCAGCACCACCCCGTCAACTTCACCCCCAGGATCAACGACCACATCGTCAAATCCACCAACCAGACCGTCGTCATCCTCGAGCAGATCCTGCAGATGGGCATCGAGCGCGGGGAATTCCCGCGGGCCCTCGACATCCGGGTCTGCCGAAATTCCCTGTGGGGGCTTCTCAACGGAATCATGGCCCTGCACCTCTTCGCGGGCAGGGAGGAAACGCGGGAAGAGCGGGTCCGCACCCAGGTCCGGGGCGGTCTCGAGGTCTTCATACGGGGGCTCAGGTCCGTATAAAATAAGAACTCCATCAGATAGGGGAGGCATTTATGGGTAACATGCTGGTGAACACGCGGGATCAGAAGTTTCTGCTCTACGAGCAGATCGGGATCGAAAAGCTCTTCGAGACCGAAAAGTACGCCGATTACAACAAGGAAACGGTGGACATGATGATCAACGAGGCCGAGAAGCTGGCCGTCGAGGTCCTCCAGCCCACCTACGACAAGGGCGACAAGGAAGGGTGCAAGTTCGAGAAAGGCCGGGTCAAGGTGCCGGCCTGCTTCCACGAGGCCTACAAAAAGTTCTGCGAGGCCGGGTGGCTGTGCTGCATGCGCAGCGTGGAGTCGGGTGGCCAGGGCATGCCCAACAGCGTCGCCCAGGCATGCTATGAGCTATTCCAGGCCGCCAATTACCCCCTCATCATGTACCCGGGGCTCACGAACGGCGCGGCCGGTCTCATCGACCACTACGGCACGCCGGAGCAGAAGAAGAAGTACATGGACAGGATGTACACCGGCGAGTGGGGAGGCACCATGTGCCTCACCGAGCCCGGCGCCGGGAGCGACGTGGGCGCCTTGAAGACGACGGCGAAAAGGCTTCCCGACGGGACCTACAGCATCCAGGGCACGAAGATCTTCATCTCCAGCGGCGATCATGACCTGACGCCGAACAACATCCACGCGGTGCTCGCCCGCATCGAGGGCGATCCCGCAGGGACGAGGGGCATCTCGATTTTCATCGTGCCCAAGTTTCGGGTGAAGGCCGACGGGAGCCTCGGGGCGGTCAACGACGTCACCACCGGCGGCATCGAGCACAAGATGGGCATCAAGGGCTCCGCCACGGCCATGCTCATCTTCGGCGAGGAGGGCAAGTGCGTGGGCGAGCTCCTGGGCAAGGAGCGCGATGGCATGAAGGTCATGTTCCAGCTCATGAACGAGGCGCGCATCGAGGTGGGGCTCCAGGGCCTGGGAACGGCCACGGCGGCCTACGAGCATGCCCTTGAGTACGCCAAGCAGCGGCTCCAGGGCGCCGAGATCTTCGAGTTCAAGAACCCCGAAGCCCCGCAGGCGCCCATCATCCGGCATGCCGATATCCGGCGGCAGCTCCTCTGGATGAAGGCCCACGTCGAGGGGTGCCGGGCGCTGCTCTACTACACGAGCTTCTGCCAGGACATGATGGAAGCGGCTCCGAACAAGGAGGAGCGGCAGCAGTGGGCGAGCCGCGCCGACTTGCTCATCCCTGTCTGCAAGGCCTACGTGACGAACCGGGCCCTCGATGTCTGCTCGATCGCCATCGATGTCTACGGCGGATACGGCTACTGCTCGGAGTACCCCGTGGAGCAGTACATGCGTGACTGCAAGATCACCCAGATCTACGAGGGCACCAACGGTATCCAGGCCCTCGACCTGGTGGGCCGCAAGCTGGGCATCAAGAAGGGCATGCACCTGCTGGCCATCGCCAAGGAGATGGATGCCGCCATCGCGACCGTGCGCGAGGAGCACCCGGAGCTCTCTGCCTATGTCAATTACCTCGCCGAGGCGAAGAACGCCATGATGGATCTGACGATCCAGTTCTTCAAGCTAGGCAAGAGCGCGAGCTTCCTCGTCCCGATCCTCTACGCGACCCATACCTGAATCTCTTCGGAGATGTGGCCGTGGGGTATCTGCTCATGGAGGCGGCCGGCATCGCTCAGAAGAAGCTCAACGCCATCTACGCCGAGACGGGCGCAAAGGGTTCCAAGGCGAAGCAAAGGGCGATGGTCCACACGAATGCCGAGGTGGCCTTCTACCAGGGCAAGATCGCGTCGGCCAAGTTCTTTGCCGTCAACGTCCTGACTTCAGTACGGGGCAGGGCCGAGGGGATCAAGGCGGGCGACCGCACCCCCATCGAGATCGCCGACGAGAGCTTCTCGGTGTAAATGCAGTGACCAGTGGCTAGTGATCAGTGACCAGTGAATTTGCCGCTGCGCGGCAAGACCGGAGAGACCGGATAGACTGGATAGACCGAATAGACCGAATAGACCAGAAAGACAACTCCAGGAGGAGGAAACCATGTCGTTTCAAATTAAAAAAGCAGCCGTTTTAGGCGCGGGGGTCATGGGAGCGAATATCGCCGCCCAGCTGGCCAATGCGGGGATCCAGTGCCTGCTCCTCGACATCGTGCCCCCCGAGCTGACCGAGGCGGACAAGGCAAAGGGACTGACGAAAGAGAGCCCGGCGTGGCGCAACAGCTTCGCCCAGCGCGGGCTCGAGGGAGCCACCAAGGCCAAGCCGGCCAGCTTCTACACGAAGCGAAACGCCGCGATGGTCAAGGCCGGCAACTTCGAGGACAACCTCGCGTGGCTCGCCGGCGTGGACCTCGTCATCGAGGCCGTCATCGAAAATCTGAAAATCAAGCAGGAGCTCTTCGCGAAGGTGGAAAAGGTCGTGAAGCCCCACTGCATCGTGGCCTCCAACACCTCGGGCATCCGGATCGGCGAGATCTCGGCCAGCCTGGGAAAGGGCGTCAAGGAGCGCTTCCTGGGGATCCACTTCTTCAACCCGCCGCGGTACATGAAGCTCGTCGAGATCATCCCCGGCGAGGAGACGAAGAAGGAAGTCATCGAGTACTTGACCCGGTTCTGCGAGGACGTGCTGGGCAAGGGCGTCGTCATTTGCAAGGACGTGCCCAACTTCATCGCCAATCGCATCGGCGTTTTCGACATGTCCAACGCCATGAACCTCATGCTCGCCAAGGGCATGAAGGTCGAGGACATCGACGCCATCATCAGCGCCCCCCTGGGAAGGCCGCGCTCGGCCATCTTCGGGACGATCGATCTCGTGGGCCTCGACACGGCCTACCACGTCATGACAAACCTCTACGAGGCCCTTCCCAAGGACGAGAGCCGCGATCTCTTCATGCCGCCTGACTTCGTCAAGGCCATGATCCAGAAGAAGTGGCTCGGCAACAAAACCAAGGGCGGCTTCTACAAAAAGTCGAAGGACGCCAAGGGCAAGAAGCTCAAGCTCGCCATCGACGTGAAGAGCCTGGACTACGTCCCCGCCAGCAAGCCCAAGTTCGAGTCCGTCGGCGCGGCCAAGAAGTCCGAGGCCCCCGTCGAAAAGACGGTCAGGATGGTCTTCAACGGCAAGGACGCCGCGGCCGAGCTGGCACGCGAGTATCTGTGCAACAACTTCATCTACGCCGCCAACCGCATCCCCGAGATCGCCGATACCGTAGTTGACATCGACAATGCGATGAAGTGGGGCTACAACCACCAGCTCGGTCCCTTCGAGACCTGGGATGCCATCGGGGTCAAGGAAGCCGTCGAGATCATGAAACAGCTGGGCAAGAAAGTGCCCAAGAAGGTCGAGGAGATGCTCAAGGCGGGCTTCCCCTCCTTCTACACGAAGAAGGAAGACGGCACCTACTACTACGATTTTGCGAAGAAGGACTACGTCAAGCTCACGGAGAGCCCGAAGATCATCATCCTGCCCGCCCTCAAGGAGCGCAAGAAGATCATCCGGCAGAATGTGGGCTCCAGCCTCATCGACATCGGCGACGGCGTGGCCTGCCTCGAGTTCCACACCAAGATGAACGCCCTCGACGAGGACGTCATCCAGATGCTCTTTTTGAGCTGCGACATCGTGGAGAAGGACTTCGCGGGCCTCGTCATCGGAAACCAGAGCCCCAACTTCTCCGTGGGCGCCAACATCTTCAAGGTGCTCGTCGCCATCCAGAAAGGGGACTGGGACGTCCTGGAGAAGATGATCAACGATTTCCAGCAGGCCAATATGCGCCTGAAGTTCTGCGAAAAGCCCGTCGTGACCGCGCCGGCCGGCCTCACCCTGGGAGGCGGCTGCGAGATCGCCATGCACGGCGCGCGCTGCCAGCCCGCGGCCGAAACCTACATCGGGCTGGTTGAAGTCGGCGCCGGCGTCATCCCCGCCGGCGGCGGCACCAAGGAGCTCATGGTCCGCGTGACCGAGGGCATCCCCGCGGGAGTGGTGGAGCAGGGTCTCAACCTGCAGGGCTACTTCGGGAAGGTCTTCGAGAACATCGGCACGGCCAAGGTGGCCACAAGCGCCGAGGAGGCCAGAGAGCTCGGGTACGTCCGCAAGACCGACGGGATGAGCATCAACCGCGACCAGCAGCTCAACGATGCCAAACAGATCGTGCTGGGGCTCTCGAAGTTCTACAGGCCACCCAAGCCGGCGCTTGTCCCTGTCATGGGCGAAAGTTTCCGCGGGATCTGCGAGGCCGTCCTCTACAATATGCGGCACGGCAACTACATCAGCGACTACGATCTCCACATCGCCCGCAAGCTCGGCCACATCATCTCCGGCGGCGACTGCGCCGAGGGGACCTACGTGACGGAGCAGGAGCTCCTGGATCTGGAGCGCGAGGCCTTCCTCAGCCTCTGCGGCGAGCAGAAGACCCAGGACAGGATCATGTCGCTGCTCTCTACCGGCAAGCCGCTGAGAAACTAAATGAAAACAACCTTCTTATGCACTGAAAAGGGAGGAAGCATATCATGAAAGAAGCCGTAATTGTTGCAGCGGTCCGAAGCGCTGGCGGGCGATATAGAAGAGGGGGCCTTGCAGCCACCCGGGCCGAGGAGTACGGCCTGCAGGTGATCAAGGGGCTCCTGGCGAAAGTTCCCCAGCTCGATCCCAAGGACGTGGACGACCTCATCGTCGGCTGCGCCTTCCCGGAGGCCGAGACGGGGATGAACCTCGGACGCGTCCTCGCCCTGGGGGCCGGCCTTCCCATCGAGGCTTCGGGGATGACGATCAACCGGTTCTGCTCCTCGGGGCTGCAGGCCATCGCAGACGCGACGGCCAAGATCCAGGCGGGCTGGTCCGATGTGATCATCGCCGGGGGCTGCGAGACCATGTCCCACATCCCCATGGGCGGGAGCCAGTTCCGCCCCGACCCCGATTGGGGCAACCGGCCCAACACCTACGTGTCCATGGGCATCACGGCGGAAAATGTTGCCGCCAAGTATAGCGTTTCCCGTGAAGACCAGGATAAGATGGGCGTGGAGAGCAATCGCAGGGCCACCGAGGCGATGAAGGCCGGCAAGTTCAAGGAAGAGATCGTCCCCATCCAGGCCTGGAAGTACAAAAAGGATGCAAGCGGAAAGCGCATCCGCGAGGCCGTCGTCTTCGACATGGACGACGGCGTGCGCTGGCCGACGACGGTCGCCGACCTGGGCAAGCTCAAGCCCGCATTCAGGGCGGGGGGGTCCGTGACGGCGGGCAACTCCTCGCAGATGACCGACGGGGCTGCTTTTGCCGTGATCATGACGGCGGAAAAGGCCAAGGCCCTGGGCCTCAAGCCCCTGGCCAAGATGACGGTATTCGCCGTGGCGGGCTGCGCGCCCGAGGAGATGGGCATCGGCCCGGCCGTAGCCATTCCGAAGGCCCTGAAGCTGGCCGGTCTCACTGCGAACGACATCGACCTGTTTGAGATCAACGAGGCCTTCGCCGCCCAGGCCATCGCTTCGTGCCGGACCCTCGGGATCGAGGAGCGTTACTGGAAAGGCGATATCAACCCCAACGGCGGCGCTATTGCCCTGGGCCACCCCCTGGGGGCCACGGGAGCCAAGCTCACGGCCCAGATCCTCCATGAAGCCAAGCGCCGCAAGGTCAAACGCTGCCTGGTCTCCATGTGCATCGGCGGCGGCATGGGCGCGGCGGGGATCTACGAGATGCTTTAAAAGCAGTTCGTTGGTTCGTTAGTTCGATTGGTTCAATTGGTTCAGGTGAGAAGATAACGCCGCGGTTCGAAAGGACCGCGGCGTTTTTTTCTGCTTCACGGGGAGTCGAAAAGGCGGTATACAGCTAAAGGCTAAAAGCAGGATTCCAGACCGTTACCCAATTCCCATTTTCCATTTCCCCAAAACCAAAGGAGGGAGAAGAGATGGCAGGTCAGAATTATGCGGAAGCGGCGGAGTTTATCCGGAACAACGTCAGGCTGAAGACCTTGCCTTTGGCTGTTAAATTTCTGAAAGACAAGGCCTTCCCGGAAAAGACGAGACAGCCTTCGGTGGCACTGGGAAAGAGGATCGCCGTCTGCCAGGCCGTGTCGATGGCCCGGCTTTACGGCTGGACCATGGGGCTCGCGAAGGAAGACCTCATCTGCGTGCCTGCCGGCATTGCCTTCGGGTTCAGCAATGCCGATGACACGGCGGCCGCCATCGGAAAGCTCTTCTGCGGGGGGGCATATGCGCGGACGGAAGAGACGGGTACGCGGGAGGGCATATCGATCTGCCGGCTCGGCAAAGAAGAGTATGCCGCTCTCCTCATTGCTCCGCTTGCCCGTGCCTCCTTTGAGCCGGATATTGTCGTGCTGTACGGTAACCCCGCCCAGACCATGCGATTTGTCCAGGCCTGGAGCTATCAGGAGGGGGAGCGGATTATCGGCAATTTCGGCGGCAAGATCGAGTGCACCGAATACCTGATCGCACCGTTCAAGGAGCAGAAGCCGCGCGTTGCCGTCCCCGGCATGGGTGACCGGGTCTTTTCCCTCACGCAGGACGACGAGATGGTCTTTTCGCTGCCAGCCAAAGGGCTGCCGCAACTCGTGACGGGCCTGCAGGAGGCCGGCAAGAAAGTCGGCGCCGGCTATCCCGTCACTTTCTTCCTCAACTTCCAGCCGGAGTTCCCGCCCCACTTCAAGACAATGGGGAAAGAGCTGGGACTCCTTTAGTTTTAAGTTTTAAGTGATTACGTGTTAAGTAAAATCAAGATGGAAACCTGTAGGGCCCGATCCCCGATCGGGCCTGTCGGGCCGTTCGGGGATCGGCCCCTACATCTTTTATAGTGACCAGTGACCAACGGGGGAAAAAGACGTGTCTGTGTGAAGACACAAGAAAGACGGTCATCGCGAGCCGAGCCTTGCGAGGCGTGGCGATCCACGACAGAGATATTTCTTAGATTGCTTCGTCGCTCCGCTTCTCGCAATGACCAAACAGACCAAACAGACCAGATAGACGAGCAACATGAAGATCCGTTTCGACCGAATGGCCGAGGGCGACCGCGAGGCCGTGATCGATCTGTTCAATTACTACATCGAGAACAGCTTCGCCGCGTACCCCGAGAAGAAGGTCCCCTACGGCCTTTTCGACCAGTTTCTTGCATTGACGGAGGGCTACCCAGCCTTCACGGTGCGGCATGAAGAGCAGGCAGATCGAATCGTGGGCTTTGCCTTCCTGCGGCCCTATCACCCGCTTGCCGCCTTTCAGCGGGCGGCTGAGATCACCTATTTCATCGAACCGGGATACACGGGCCAGGGGATCGGTTCGAGAATCCTCGAGCGAATCACCGGTGAGGCGAAGCGCAAGGGGATCGACACGATCCTCGCCAACGTGTCCTCGCTCAACGAATCGAGCCTGCGCTTCCACGAGCGGCACGGGTTTGAGGAGTGCGGGCGGTTCAGGCGGGTCGCGAAGAAGAAGGGGCAGGATCTCGACGTCGTCTGGATGCAGAAGATCCTTTGAAGAAAGGGTATCGGGTATAGGGTAAAGGGGCTCGGGAATATTCGGGCAGGAAATTGGGTATTGGGTATTACCCTTTCCCGTTTTCTAATTACCAGTATCCCAGTTCCCAATTACCCGATTGCCGATCCACTCGTTAATGCTCACTGACGAAGGTGGCGGTTTATTGCAGAAGGAGTGTTTGAATGAAGATCGGTTACGTGCAGTTCAACCCGACATTCGGTGACGTGGACAGAAATCTCGACCGGGCCGAGGCGCTCATCGAAGGGACTAAGGCGGATCTGCTGGTGCTGCCGGAGCTCTTCAACACGGGCTACCTGATCACCTCGAAGGAGGAGATAGGTGCCCTCGCTGAGGAAGTGCCCGGGGGCAAAACGACGCAATGGCTCTCAGCCATCGCAAAAAGAAACCATGTCCATCTCGTTGCGGGGATGGCCGAGCGCAAGGGGGATGCGGTATACAACGCCGCCGTCCTGGTCTCACCGTCCGGCTTCGTGGCGAGCTACCGCAAGGTGCATCTCTTTTTCGAGGAGAAGCTCTGGTTCGACCCGGGTGACGGCGAATTTCCCGTCTACGACATCGGGTTGTGCAGGGTCGGGATCATGGTCTGCTTCGACTGGTTTTTTCCGGAATCCATGCGGACCCTCGCCCTGAAGGGGGCCCAGGTCGTCTGCCACCCCTCCAACCTCGTTCTTCCCTACTGCCAGACGGCCATGGTCACGCGATGCCTGGAAAACAGGGTCTTTGCCGTCACGGCGAATCGAACAGGGACGGAGCAGCGGGGCGACAAGAGCCTTCATTACACGGGGAAGAGCCAGATTACGGACACGGCGGGGAACATCCTGTCGAGGGCCGGCGAAGACGAGGAGTGCGTGGGCGTGTTCGACATCGACCCCGCAAAAGCGCTCGACAAGCAACTCAACCCCCACAACAACCTCTTCGGGGACCGCAGGCCTGATTTCTACGGGGACATCTGCAAGAAGTGACAGGGGGGCCCAAGCCGCAAGCCAAAAGCCGCAAGGCAAAAGAAGTGTCTGAGTGCCTGAGTGTCTAAGTGTTTGAGTGAAGACATAAGAAAGATGGACCGGAATCCTGAATCCTGGATCCCGTTTTCACTAATCAACTTATCAACTAATTAACTGGTTTCTATTTCTGGGGCTGGCGGACTTCGACGTACTTTCGGTAGCCGATGGAGCTGAACTGGTCCAGGATGTTGGAACCGAGGGTCGAATCGATCGTGGCGTCGGGCAGCGGGGATTCGACAATGAGCTTTCCGTGTTTCGCGAAGCTCTGCCGGACGACGAGGTCGGCAAGGTCGATGACCGCCAGGGGCGAAAGCGATCGGTGCAGGAAGGAGAAGTGTTTGTGGAGGAGGGTTTCCTCCAGGTAGTCGGGCAATTCGTACTTCCTGAGAAGGGCCAGGCCCAGCAGAGGGTGCCACTTCGAGACAAAGTCCTCGCCCAGAGTAGTCGATTCCCTGATCTCGTAGAGGATGGCGGGAATCCGTCCGATCTCCTGGAGCAGCGCCCCTATTTCCACCCGTTCCACGGCCGAGCTTTTGAACCCCAGTTCCTCCGCCAGGATGCGGCCGAGAATGGCCCGGGAAAAACTTTTTGCGGCCAGGGGTTCCAGGGCGGGATCCAGCAGAAAAAGGGCCAGTGCGAGGATGTAGATCTTCGCCGTTTTCATGCCCATTCGCAGGACGACCTTCGAGAAACTGCTGGCATCCCCGGACTTGATCTTCCCGAACATGACGACCGAGTTTGCGCGGGCCATCAGGCGGGCAACGATATCCTCCTTGATCCTGAACTTGATCTGTTCGATGTCAGACTGGTGGGCGTCCTCGTTGTCGAGGACGATCAGGACGGCGGGGTCGAAGCCGAGCGTGAGGGACTCGATGATTTTCTCGTAAATGTCCTTCAGCCTCGCGAGATCCGACTCCGGGACATCCCACTGCACTTCGGCAATCAAACTTTCGATGTTGTCGTCCATTCCGATATTCCCGTCACGTCGGGGATCATCACCCCGTGTCGTGCCTGAACAATGACCTGACCATCGACTTTCAGGAGATGAACAGAGCGAGTATGAGCATTCAGCGTCGCAGTCGGTCGCGGTCAGCAACTACAGGATCAGAAAGAAATCGCAGCGTCGTTCGAGATCGAGTCATCGGAATCGCCATGCCGATGGTCAGGTCATTAAAAACAACTTTCCTCACAAAGCATAAAGCAATAACCATACCAATGAGTCGCAGACAGGCCTTTCTGCTCCGTGCCGTAAGGCACTGATTTCACTTGACAGTTGTCGGCCCGTGGTCCTATCTATGGCCATCGCCGCCTTGTTCCTTCGGCGAGACGGTGCCCGGCAGTCCAAAGGCGAAGACAGCAGGGCCGCCGAGGAATTTTAAATCTTTTGGCCAAAGGTGAGTCTATGAGCAAGAGTTACATCAAGCGCTCCAGAAAGACGGGCCTCCCGCCCGGAAGCCTCGTGCACATCGGGACCGAGCGGACGGAAAAGACCCGGATCACCGTGGTCGATTATGCGGAAGAACATTTCGAGGAGCGGGAGATCCACTCCGTCGATGAGCTGGCCCCTTACTGCGGCAAGTCGACGGTGACGTGGATCGATGTTGTCGGGATCCACGAGGCCCATGTCATCGAGCAGATCGGCTGTCAGTTCCATATTCATCCGCTGCTGATGGAAGACATCATGAACACGACCCAGCGTCCGAAGATCGACGACCTGGGCAAATACATCTGCCTGATCATCAAGCTGATCACCTTCGACGAGAAGGCGATGGAGCTCCGCATCGAGCAGCTGAGCCTCGTGTTCAACGATGATTTCGTCCTGTCCTTCCAGGAGTCCGACAGCGGGATCTTCAAGCCGCTCCGTGAGCGGATTCGAAACGACCTCGGGCGGATCCGCAAGATGGGAACGGACTACCTGGCCTACACCCTCATGGACGCCGTGGTGGATCACTATTTTGTCGTGATGGAAAAAATGGGGGAGAAGATCGACAGCCTGGAGGATGAGGTCGTGGCCAACCCGAGGCGCGAGACGCTGAAGGGCGTCCAGCAGCTGCGCGATGAGATCCTGCTGGTGCGCCGCTCCGTCTGGCCGTTGCGGGAAGTGATCTCCCTGCTCGAAAGGGCCGAGTCCCCCCTCGTCAACAAGACCTCGGCCATCTACTTCCGCGACATCTACGAGCACACGATCCAGGTCATGGATACAGTGGACACCTACCGGGACATCCTCTCGGGGATGTTTGACATCTATCTCTCCAGCATCAGCAACCGCCTCAACGAGGTCATGAAGGTGCTCACGATCATTGCGACGATTTTCATGCCCCTGACCTTTCTCGCCGGCATCTACGGGATGAACTTCGAACACATGCCGGAGCTCAAGTGGCAATACGGCTACTTGATGCTCTGGGTTGTGGTGATCGTCATTGCGCTGACGATGCTCGTGTACTTTCGGAAGAAGAAGTGGATCTGATCGGCGGCAGTCAGGGATCAGGGACCAGGGGGTAGCAACTGTCTCGTCAAGTGATATTTGAGTGATTTTTTGTT